>SLFF01000290.1 GCA_007124395.1 Thermomicrobiaceae bacterium
CCAGTGCGTTAGCCGCATCTCCTCCAGACGGAATCATCAATCCGGCGAGCAGATCTCGAACGGTAACCTGGTCACCGGACTGCAGTTGCGCGTTGGAATAGACTGAGGTATCCACCAGATCGCTTTGCACGACCTCGACAATGTGATCTGGCTCCAGCACCGTGAGTGCGGTCAGCGCCGTGACCATTTTCAGAGTGCTTGCTGGAGCAACCGGTTCGTCGGCATTGTAGGAATAGAGGAGTTCGTCACTGGTGATGTCAACGGCGTAGATCGCATTCGCAGTTACGCCGGGAATCGCTGACTGTCCCGCCATCGGCTCGCGATTGGTGTTCCCAGGTGGTTCCGCCACCAGTTCGTCCTGAGGCCACAGGGTCTGACCAGTCGTTCCGGCTGCCCAGTATCGGGTCTCTGACTGGAATCCCTGATCGGCGATCACGAGCGGTTGCCAGAGTGATCCAGACAGCACGATCAATGCGATAGCCAAGATCAGTGCGCGCACCCGGTCCAACTCCATCACTGCTATGATCGATGACCCTGCACTGGTTCGTGGTAGATCGTTCCCACCAGAACTGCACATCGCCACAGGGTCGTGCTACGATCTCTTCAACTCATGGATTGTACCGTGAGTCACGCCCTTGCATGTGAGGACGTTTCGAACCAACAGTGATTGGCTGGGGATCGTGAGCGTGCCGAAGGCAATCCAGCGTCTCATCAAGGAATCGGTGCTGGAATCAGACGGCTATGCAGCCGTGAAATCGATCGAGGAGACGGCCGACGAACTGGGCATCCCGGTTTCAGACATTATCAAGCTCGACCAGAACGAGAACCCGTATGGCACCACACTCCGGGTCTTCGATACCCTGGCGACGTACGACCATCTCCATCAGTATCCTGATGCCACCCACCGGGTAGCCCGGGAACGTATCAGCGAGTATGCAGGCGTTCCAGCTGATCGGATCATGATCGGCAATGGATCTGACGAGATCATCGACATGCTGTTCATGCTGACGATCGAGCCGGGCGATGAAGTCATCGTCCCCATGCCGACCTTCGGTGTCTACGCCGCACGTCCACCGCTGTATGGCGGCGTCGTAAAAGTCGTCGAGCGCAAGCCGAACTTCGATCTGGACGTCGATGCGATTCTCAATGCCGTCACCGATCGCACCAAGCTGATCTTTCTGGCACATCCCAACAACCCTACCGGCAATCTGGTGAGCACCGCGCAACTTGTTCGGATTCTGCGCACCGGCGCGCTGGTAGTGGTCGACGAGGCCTACTACGAGTTCTCGGACAACACCCTGCTGCCGATGCTCGGCGAATGGGAAAACATGGTCATTCTGCGGACATTCAGCAAGTGGGCCGGTCTGGCCGGTTTGCGCGTTGGCTATGGAATCTTTCCGGAAAAACTCGGACAGCAGATCTGGAAGGTCAAGCCGCCGTTCAATGTGTCTGTCGCCGGACTCAAATCGATCGAAGCAGTGCTCGACGATATCGAATACCTGCGAGAGACCGTCAGCCGGATTCGCGTTGAGCGTGGACGGCTCTATCGCAGTCTCCGCAAACTCAACTTTCTCGATCCGTATCCATCACACGGCAATTACATTCTCTGCCGGGTAACCCGCGGCGACGCCCACGATGTCTACGGACGATTGAGAAAACAGGGTATTCTGGTTCGAAGCTACCGCGATCCCTGGCTCAGGGACTTTATCCGGATCAGCGTCGGAACGCCGGAAGACACGACGACTCTGCTCCGGGCACTCCGGGCGATGGTGGAAGAGGTTTGATCAATGCCAGCGGAACGAATTGCTACGGTCACACGCACCACCGGCGAGACATCCGTCAAACTGACGCTCGGCATAGATGGGCACGGTTCGAGCGCGATCTCGACCGGCGTCGCCGCGCTGGATCATTTCCTAACCCTCTTTTCCCGCCATGGCCAGTTCGATCTGACCATCGACGCCCACGGCGATCTGGAAATCGACGCGCACCATACCGTAGAAGATATCGGAATCTGCCTGGGTCAGGCGATCCGCCAGGCGCTCGGTGATCACAAGGGGATTCGCCGTACCGCCGACGTGGCGAACCCGATGGATGAGGCGCTGGCACATATCGCCGTCGATTGCGGGGGGCGCGGCTATTTCGTCCAACGTGATCCATTTGTCGACGGTTCGGTGGGGCCGCTCGATACCGATCTGGTTCGCCACTTCTTCGAGCAGATCGCCTTCGAGGCCCGAATAAACCTGCACATCGTCACGCTATACGGATCAAACGTTCACCATCAGATCGAAGCCGTGTTCAAGGGGTTCGGGCGGGCGCTCGATGCGGCCACCCAGATCGATCCCCGGCTGGAAGGTCGTCTGCCGTCCACCAAGGAACACATCGAGAGCTAATCGGGTCCGCCGACTCTCAGGGGTTAGATCCCGAGCACTTCCCGCTGCATCGCGAACAACTGCTCGATTCCTGACTGGCTGACCCGCAACATCTCGTTGAGCTGCTCATGAGTGTAGGCACCATCCTCAGCAGTGGCCTGCAACTCGACGAAGGCCAGCGCGTCGGTCATCACGACGTTGAGATCGACGGCCGCGGTGCTATCTTCGACGTACTCGAGATCCAGACGAACCTCGCCAGCCACCACACCGGCGCTGACTGCTCCGATCATGCAGGTGATCGGGGACGCCGCCAGAAGCCCGCGTTCGACGAGTCGCTGAAGTGCCATGTGCAAAGCAACGTATCCACCGGTGATCGAAGCGGTGCGAGTTCCGCCATCGGCGCGGAGAACGTCGCAGTCGATGATGACCGATCGTTCACCGAGCGCGTTGAGGTCGACCGACGCACGCAGCGATCTGCCGATCAGACGCTGAATCTCCTTGGTTCGCCCGGAACTCGCCGAGCGGCCGCGTGGAATTCGCACGGGTGAGCTGCGTGGAAGCATTCCGTACTCGGCTGTGACCCAGCCTTGTCCGCTTCCCACCAGAAACGGAGCGGTCGACTCTTCGACCGTGGCCGTGCAGAGCACATGCGTCTCGCCCATCCGGATGAGCGCCGACCCCTCGGCATAAGGGGCAAAATCAGGTTCGATCGATACCGGTCGCATCTGATCGATCGGGCGTCCCAGCGGTCGTGCATTGGATCCCGCGTCAGCCATTGTCGCTCCTGTCCTCGTTTCCCCGCCTCCGAGCTAGCAGAATCTCCCGCCAGCCTCGCAAGCGCTCCTGAATCTCTCGTTCATATCCACGGTCGGTTGGCTGATAATAGCGGGTCCCTCGCAAGTTATCAGGCAGATTCTGCTGCTCCACCAGCGCATGATCGTAGTCGTGCGCATAGCGATAGTCCTCGCCATACCCCAGTTCGGCCATCAGTTTCGTCGGCGCGTTCCGCAAATGAATCGGAATCGGTTCATTGCGCGTTTCTCGCACATCGTGAAGCGACTGGTTGTAGGCGGTGTAAAGCGCGTTGCTTTTCGGGGCAGTTGCCAGATAGACCGCCGCCTCGGCCAGCGCCAGACCACCTTCCGGCATTCCGATGAAATGAACCGCTTGCTGGGCTGCCATCGAAACCTGCAGCGCCTGAGGATCGGCCAGACCGACATCCTCGCTGGCGGCTCGCACCAG
>SLFF01000172.1 GCA_007124395.1 Thermomicrobiaceae bacterium
CCCTTTAGGCCGATCCCCCGGTATACCGGTCAGCTCTGTTTGCCCTTGCCTGGCAGCCCGGTTCGCTGGGTGGGCGCCACAGAGAGCCTGCTCTGAACGAAGCTATATGTGGATGCTCCATTCAGAGACTCACGCGCGCCGCACTACGGTGAATCCCCTTTCGCAATTCCATTACGCTCGCCCGCTACACGCGCAATTCATCTGCTCAGGCGATTAGCAATGCCACAACATGTGGTTGACGTATTGTGCAATCTATGCTACAAGAATTGCATACACGGATAAATTGTGTCGTGTCGTGGCCGTCGCCGCAGCCAGTCAGCCGCGATACGAATAACCGAAAGGAGCGCTTAGATCGACCTCGTTGCTGTCTGCATCAGGCTGCCCGCATATGTGGAGCGTTCACAGGAATTTTCTCTGGTCGAACACGGGTATTGAATATTCATCCACCGTCCAGAAGGGAATGCAACATGAAACGTCTGGTCACATTTATTCTGGTTTTGATGGTCATGGCGGTGCTCGCTGCACCGGTGGCGGCGAACAATGGGAACGGAAGCGGGCGCGGTAACGGCGATGGCGGCGGGACGGTCTGGAACAAGAAGAAGTGCGAGGATGCCGGCGGGTACTGGTACAACGAGCGAGGCGTAAAATCATGTAACACGATACAGGAGGTCCCTTTCGACCGTCCTGTCGGTGAGGGCGAAGTTGATCCAGTTGTAAGAGACTTCTGGGCAGGCATCGATGATGACGAAATCATTGGCTTCCTGGTCCTTGTGGCCACAGATCAAACGCAACGTGGCAATGTGGGTGCTCCGGGGACATCGAACACACTGGCCACGATAATTACCTGCACGATGCTCGGGCTGGATGACGTCCTCCCACCAGCGGTTTGCGACTGGATAGCGCAGGGATACGACCCGGATCCTCACAGCTAGAGTGAGTTGCAATTGGATGGTCGAGGAGTATGCCGGACGCATGGAGGTGTCATCATGAGCGCATACTCATTCGACCTCCGGACCCATGTGCTTCGCGCCGTAGTCCAGGGAACGCCGAAGCCGGAGGCCACTCGCATCTTCGGCGTCAGATCAGCGCGGACGCAGACACCATCTGGTTCTACTCGGGAGAGAGCCAGCGTGGGAACGTAGGCGCCAAAGGAACAGCCAATACCAATGTCGCCTTTGAGCCGGACGACGTCTGTGCTGCACTCGGCCCGCAGGAGCTCTGGCCGCCGTCAGTCTGCGCTATCCTGTATCAGATGTTGTTTCCGGACTAGATTGAGCCACCACTGCCGACTGTCATGATTCCACACGGGCGGACCCCCCGGTCCGCCAATGTGCTTTCGTTCCCCCGCGCAACTTCCTCCTGATATCAACCGCCGGCCCCGCAGCGGGCGAACGAGTGTTGGTCACGTTCAAGTGCATCGCAATACTCCCCCAAAACCACTACAAGCATGCACACTTGTCATTGTCGTGAGCTTCTGACATAGGCTTGACATTAGTGCATACTCATGCTACCGTAGCTTCGTGCCCTGCCAGCACAACGCAGACGGCGATGAAAGCGTCGAGCGATGCCGTGGAGGGTCAGCCGACGCCCGCGTGTAACGGAGCGTTTGCGGCGACGCGCTTTAGGGTGGCACTTTGGGTCAACGGGAGGAGGCTGGGAACCGCTAAATAGACCTTCTTCAGCACGTATACGCGATGACTTAATTGAGTGCCGGGTTCGGATGATCTTCAGTCTCCGCGCCGGCCATCCACGAAAGGAACAACCGAAAATGCGCTGGATATTCTCGACCGGATTGGCTCTGCTCGTTCTTGCGATGGCCGGTAGCGCCGCGTTGGCAGAGGGACACGGTGAAGGGCCGCCTCCTCCTCCTCACCCGCACATGCTCCTTCTCGGGATAGAGATCGACGACGGCGCGCTCGTCGGCTTTCGCAAGTGCGTGGACCTAGCTAACAACCGTGCGGTTCCGAACAACGCCCATCATGCAGGAATACATACGGGCGCAGCCGGTGCGGCACTGCAGGGCGCGGGTCACGCGGTCGTTCCCGGCGCGCCGCTAACGCCCTGGGCTGACTGTGCCGCGCTGAATGCAGCGCTGCCAATTCCGTTAGGACCGTAAGCTTGCCTCCCAGAGGCTGTCTCCGATCGAGCGAAGACAGCCTCGTTCTTACGTCGCCTGTATCGCGTATCCATTTGAAACGAATAGAGCGAACTGCAGATCGGTCCCCCAGGGGC
Source organism: Thermomicrobiaceae bacterium (assembly GCA_007124395.1). Taxonomy (GTDB): domain Bacteria; phylum Chloroflexota; class Chloroflexia; order Thermomicrobiales; family Thermomicrobiaceae; genus SLMJ01. The sequence goes on from SLFF01000172.1 coordinate 2,233, forward strand.
GTCGGACCTTCGTGAAATGAACCCCCGGTCCGCTAGCGCTTACCTTCTCCAGAGAAAATTCCCTGATAACCTTCGGCGGTCCCGCCGCCCATCCCGTGAAATACCATCTGGGCGATGCGCGCGTTGTGCTCCATGCGGAAACCGTGCGAGTTGTAGACCACCAGCAGTGCTACCCCGCGCCCGGAGTAGCCGGCATCCCAGACCGCGGTATGCAGCGCCACACCGGATCGGAGCAAGCTCGATCGCGGGCGGGTGTAGGCCATTACATCGTTGGGCAGGTTGATTGTTTCATTGAAGCGGACCTCGTAGCACCCGGGCGACAGGTAGACCTGATGATCCGGATCGAACGTATATTGCTGGGTGCCGGGAAGCCTGCGATTGGCGTTGTCCATCGCCAGAATGCCGGGTCCGACGAACCCCGAAACCGTATCGAGCGTCAGATCGATCCCGTTCGGCTGAATCTGTTTTTCGACATCGACCAGGCCTTCCAGCAGAGGTGGCGTCTGGTCGAGGAGTGCCAGAATCTGTTCCCGGCTCAATACTCCAGCGGTCAACTGTTCGTCCATTGCTTCCCTCATCTCGTGTGGTGCGCCGCAGGCGCATCGGTTTCAGGTGAATTCCGGCTCAGAGTAGTCCCAGATCGATGATTCCGGTAACTTCGAGCACGATGAGAATCACTGGCTGATGTAACAGATAGATTGCCAGGGAATACTGCCCGGCCTTCACCAGCCAGCGAATCGGCGCCAGCCAGGTGAGATCGGGTAACGAGAACCGGCGGATTCCGTTTCGATAGAGCATGTGCCCGATGAATATCCCGAGCAGCGACACACCGAACCAGGGAATCATCGGCCGGTAGTCATACATGGTGCCGATGTCTTCCGGTCGGAATCCCAGCCAGAAGAGCCACGGGAAGTCAACCCGCGGAGTGCCCATCGCCATCCCGAGCGCGATCAAGCCAATTCCAGCCGCCAGTGCCAGTATCGGTTGACGCAGAAATGGATAGGCGAAGATGATCGAGAGTCCGATGAGGTGCAGGATCCCGAAGATGATCGATCCACCCGGAGCTGCCAGCCAGACGACGACGGTCACGAGCATCCCGTAGCCGAGAATTCGCAGGCCACGGAGCATGTACTTCCGGGCCAGCCCCCATTCATTCTCGAACCGTGCGGTGGCCCGGCTGTAGCTCAGAACCAGTGACACACCGACCAGCGAGACGAACATGAAGGCGGTGAAGTTGGCGAATCGCTGCCAGTTGCCGGAGTTGGCGCCGATATCCAATGAGCCGAACTGATCGAGGTCATAGGTGAAGTGGTAGATCACCATCATGATGATGGCCACACCCCTGAGCGCGTCGATCTCCCACAGTCGCTGGTTC
>SLFF01000263.1 GCA_007124395.1 Thermomicrobiaceae bacterium
GCGGCATCTTCATTGCCACATCGATGTCGACCATCGTGTCTTCTGGCGGTTCCAGATAGCCAAGCTCAGTCGATACCCGCGTGCTCTGCTCCATGCTACGGCCGGTCACCGCGACTTTTCGTCCATGGCGAGCTGCGGCCCTGATCGTCTGGTCGATACGGGTAATGTTCGACGCAAACGTGGTCAGAACAACCCGACCTTCAGCCTCGCCGATTACCCGGTACAGGGTCTCACTGACCACCGCTTCGGACGGCGTGTGCCCCTCACGTTCGACACGCACCGCATCAGACAGCAACACAAGTACACCTTCATCGCCGATCTCGCGGAGCCGCGCTTCATCACTGGGTGGTCCCAGCGGTGGAGTTGGATCGAACTTGAAGTCGCCAGTGTGAACAATCCAGCCCAGATCAGTCTTGATCCCGACTGCATTGGCAAACGGGATACTGTGCGTCATGGAGATGAACTCGGCCGTGAACTGCTTACAGATATCGTACTGAGTGCGTGGCTCGACCACACGAAGGTCAGCCAGATCCGCAACACCCATCTCTTCGAGCTTGGCGCGGATCATTGCAATAGCCAGTGCCGACCCGTAGATCGGAACCGGAGCAATCTTCTTCAGCTGGGGAAGCAGGAACGGAAGTCCCCCAATGTGATCCTCGTGACCGTGGGTGATGAGAATGCCGCGGAACTTGTTGGCTCGCTCCACAACATAGGAAATGTCAGGGATAATGAGATCGATGCCGCGCATCTCGTCTTCGGGGAACTTGGTTCCCGCATCGACCATGATCATGTCGTTTCGGTACTCGATGATCGTAAGGTTCTTTCCAACCTCGCCGACCCCACCGAGTGAGATAATTCGTACTCTCGGTTTCGCCATCTGGCGCGTGCCTCCTTATACTTGCGTTCTTGATCAACCGACACCGACGACTGGCAGGCGAACGATCAAGCGGTCAATCCGGTGACTCGCAGCCGTGCGCGGTGGTCGGGCAGCTATATAAATGGGAGAACTGCCTTGCTGCGAACGCAGCGACAGCTATCGTTAAACAGTAATCATAACCATTTTGCAGGTGCTCGTGTGCGGCTCGCGTCAATTAGGTTGATCTGGCAGGGAAAATCGGTGATCAGCGAACGCATGAGCCGGCACAATCCGTTGCAGAGGAAACACGAATGAGCGATATTCAGACGCCGGAGGACTATGTTTCGAGCCTCGATCCGGCTCGTCAGGAGCTGGTCGGCGCGATCCGGAGCGCAGTAAACAACAGTATCCAGGACGGGTTCAACGAGATTATCGATTTCGGCATGATTTCGTGGGTGGTTCCACTGGAGCGGTTCCCGAACACCTACAATGGTCATCCGACGATGTACATCTCGCTCGCGTCCCAGAAGAACTATGTTTTGCTGTACTTGATGGCAATCTACGCCGATGCCGAACTATCCGAGTGGTTTCAGGCCGAATATGCGAAACTTGGCCTTAAGCCAAATATGGGCAAGAGTTGTGTGCGATTCAAGAAGTTCGAGGACGTTCCGCTGGATCTGATCCGAGAGGCCGCCGGCATGTTCTCCGTCGATGGCTATCTCGCGGCACTGCAACATCATCAGAACGAAGCGAAAGCTCAACGAGCGAAACGGTAACCTGTACTGACAAACGAGAGAGATGAGATGACTGAACTCCTCTACCTCGACGATCCCGAGATCAAGACGTTTGACGCCACCGTGACTGATATCGTGGAGAATACCGGCGTGGTGCTCGACCGTACCGCCTTCTATCCTGGCGGCGGCGGTCAGCCAGTCGATACCGGCTCGCTTACCACCCCAAACGGCGAAATCGCTGTGACGGGGATGAAGCGAGTCGACGGCAAGATCGTCCACGTGCTGGCTGACGGCAGCCAGTTCCCGGAGACCGGTGCCCCCGTGCAGGGAAGCATCGACTGGGACACCCGCTATCGGCTGATGCGCACCCACACCGCAATGCATGTGCTCTGCGGCGTGGTGTGGAAGGATTTCGGTGCGCAGGTCACTGGTGGCAACATGGGGCCCGAGCGCGCCCGGATGGATTTCGAACTCGAAGACCTGAGCGAAGAGCGTGTACAGCACATCGAAGGTCGTTGCAACGACGTTATTGGCGAACGACGGGCCGTCTCCTGGAAGACACTGCCTCGGGAGGAAGCGTTTCAGATTCCCGATCTGATTCGCACCAAGATCAATTTACTGCCAGAACACATCACCGAGGTCCGGATTGTTGAGATCGATGGTCTCGATATTCAGGCAGATGGTGGTACGCACGTGAAGAACACCGTCGAGATTGGAGGATTGAAGATCGTCGGAACTCGAAGCAAGGGTAAGGCAAACAAGCGGCTGGAGATCGAGATTGTCGATCTCTGAAGTGCAGTCACCCGGACCCGATCAACGGTGATCGAACGTCTGATCTGGTGATTGTCACAAACACGGAAAGGAACCCATTGTGGGGATTCGCTGGCACGAGAAAACGGCAGAGCGCACGAAATCTATTCACGGTTCGTTCAACCTTCCCATGGACGAACTCTTCGTGCATCCCGACCCTATTTTCTTCGCTGGCGGCACCCCCTCACCCGAATTCCTCCCCATCGATCATCTGCGAGAGGCCAATTACCGTGCCTGGGATGTCACCAACGAGACGATGTACTACGGCGATACCGAGGGCTACGCCCCATTGCGCGAACGCATCTCTGAGCGGATGAAACAGCGCAATGTCGATGTATCCGCCGACCAGATCCTGGTGACGAACGGCGCCCAGCAGGGACTGGATCTGCTCAGCCGGTTGTTGCTCGATCCCGGCGATACGGTCCTCGTCGAGGCACCGACCTATTTCGGCGCCCTGCAGGTCTTTGACATGTATCAGGCACAGTATCAGTCCATCGAGATGGATCTCGACGGCATGATCCCGGAGTCGCTGGAGACCGCATTGAAGGCGGCTCATCGGCCGAAGTTTATCTATTCGATCCCGACCAACCACAACCCGACCGGCGTAACGATCGCTCCTGGTCGACGTCAGGAACTCCTGGAGATAGCAGAGCGATACAACGTGCCGTTCGTGGAAGACGATCCGTACGGTGAGCTCTGGTTCGGCGATCACGGCAGCCCGCCACTGCGCGCTGACAGTGAGGACGTTATCTACCTGGGCACATTCTCCAAGACGATCGTCCCGGCAATCCGTATGGGCTGGATGTGCGCACCAGAGGCGATTCTCCAGCGCCTGATCGACGCCAAGGAGGCGTCGGACATCTCCAGCGACCGCATCGTGCAGCGCATGGTGGTAGAAGCCACCAGTCACGGCTGGCTGGATAGCCACCTGACGAAGGCACGTGCCGATTACGCGCAACGCATGAAACTACTGAACGCGTCGCTGGAGCAACACATGCCAGAGGGCACAACGTGGACGTCTCCAGGCGGCGGATTCTTCGTCTGGGTGACGCTGCCCGATGGAGCAGACAGCTACAAGATGCTCTTCGATATCGCGAAAGACGGCGCCATCTATCTGCCCGGTCAGATCTTCTACGTCGATGGTCGCATCAGCCCATCGTTCCGGCTCGGGTTCAC
>SLFF01000022.1 GCA_007124395.1 Thermomicrobiaceae bacterium
ACTCATCGGGTTTGTCCTGGTTCTTATGGCAATGTCCTATCCACGAACGACGATTGAAGGCCAGAGACTGGCTGCCGCCTGGCGTGGCTACAACACCGGGCTGAAACGCGCCTCGAAGGACCAGTACGGTTCGATCGATCTCGATGATTCCTTCCCCTACATTGTGTCGATGGGCTTGCTGAGCGACTTCGAGAACCACTTCAAAGAGGCAAACACGGCGGGCTACGTGCCACGATGGGTGCGCAGCAACGACTACCAGAATCAGCAACTGGCGCCCTACTGGCACATTCATCTGTTCTCCATGCACCACGCGATGCACACGGCATCGTCCGGCGGAGCAGGCGGGGCTGGTGGTGCCGCGACCGGAAGTGGTGGGGCGGGCGGACGATTCTGAGCTGGCTCCCGGGAATGCCGATTCACTGCTAGGATGAGTCGAATTGATCCTGATTGAGAATCGACAGGAGTACCCGGCATGAGCCAGTTTCAGATCTCCGAGTGGCAGATGGACAAGACCGGCCTGAGCGCTTCGGGCGGCGGGATGGTGGTCGCCAAGCAGGACCGCGCCGCGCTAGCTGGAGCAGAAATGCTGAAAGCAGGCGGCAACGCCATCGATGCCGCCTGCGCGGCTGCCTGGGTGATGGCGGTCATGGAGCCGCACCTCAACACCATCGGCGGGGCAGGCTACATCGTCTTCCGAAAAGCTGACGGCGAAGCGCACGTCATCGATTACTCCAATCGGGCACCCGCAGCCGCCACGCCCGAGGCCCTCGCATCCCGGACCACCGCAGCCTTCGATGGTCCACTGGCCGCTGCCGTTCCAGCGACCGTCTCCGGGCTGACGATCGCGTCTGAACGGTTCGGCAAGTTGCCGCTGGAGACCGTCATGGCGCCAGCCATCGATGTTGCCGAGAATGGCATGGAACTCGACTGGCACTTCGCACTCCATCTCATGCTCAACCTGAACCCGCTCCGGGTTCAGCCGTTCTCCCGCGAGGTCTTTCTGGTGAACGGTGATCCCGGCATCGCCCATGGTGAGCACATCCTTCGTCAGGCCGATCTGGCAGCGACGTTGAAGCAGATCGCCAGCGGCGGCCCGGACGCCTTCTATACCGGCCCGATAGCCCGGGAGATCGTCGCGTTCGTCCGGGACCAGGGCGGAATCATCACCGAAGAGGATTTCGCGAACTATTCGGCAACGGTCGAGAAACCGCTGACCGGACAGTTCGGCGACTACACGCTGCTCACCATGCCGATGCCCTCACCGGGATTGATGACGCTGCAAGGGCTCCGCATGCTCGATCTTCGCGATGTGAAGATGCTCGGCCACAATTCGGCTGACGCGCTGCACATCATGGCCGAGAGCTACCGTATGGCCTTCGCCGATCGGGATGCGTATTTTGGCGATCCCGACTTCGTTGATGTCCCGGTTGAACAGCTCCTGAACGATGATTACATCGCCGAGCGGGCCAGCCTGATCGATCTCAACGAGGCGATGCAGACGGTTGCGGCCGGAGATGTGGGCGTCTCTCGGCGTGCCGGTATCCACGAGGGTGGCGGAACGACACATATCTGCGCCATCGATGGAGACGGCAACATGGTGTCGCAGACGCAGACACTGATCGGTGGTTTGACGGGGCTAGGGGTGGCAGGCAACACCGGGGTCGTCATGAACTGCGCGCTGCAGTGGTTCAACCATGAACCAGATACCGCCAACAGTGTCGCCCCAAACAAGCGACCGACCAGTAATATGACGCCGATCATCGCCGAGAAGAACGGACGGGCCGTTCTGGCAGCCGGAGCGCCGGGTTCCCGCCGGATCAGCAATGCCGTCAGCCAGGTCGTCTTCAACACACTGGCTCACCAGATGCTGCCGCAGGCGGCCATCTCCGCCCCGCGAATCGATGTTTCGCTCGGGCACATCGTGGCTGATGACCGAATCGAGGCAGCGGTGCTCGACGAGTTGCGAAGTCGCGGCCATCAGGTTGATTCAGTGTACGAGTTCATCAACTCCGGCGGGCCAGCCAATAGCTACAGGGGGAACTTTGCCCGGCCGAACGCCATCTTCGTGGACGGTGTTGGGAACCGGCACGGCGGCGATTATCAATTCGCGCAGGGGGCGGTCGTATCGACGGACTAGACCGGTTCTCATGAGGATTGACCGGTAGACCGGCGACCTCCGTGTCGCCCCGTCCCGCGAACCGGTCGGTGGGGCGAGGGGCAGACGGAGCTGCCCAACTACCAGCCACTCAGAACTTCGGCAAACGAATCTAGCCTGAGTTCTGGCGAACCCGGACAATACATTTCTCGACAATCGTCCGGTAGTGAGTTTCGTCCATCTGGAGCGCGGCCTGAAGATGGTTCGCCACGCACCATTCTTCGAACTCCAGACGCAGGATCGAGGCATCCCGGGAATCTGATTTCCGGGTGGCCTGCTGGTCAGTGGACCACTGAATCAGGAGTTCAAACAGCTGTGCGGCGTCGGTGATCGAGGTAGAAGCCCGCACCACCTCGCTGCCGCGTGCCCAGCGCAGGAATGAGATGAGATCCCGTGGTGAGGCGTGCTCCAGCATTCGACTAAAGGCGAGTTCGGCAAGCTCCATCACCGGTGGTTCGGCCTCGAGCGCATCCTGAATGTACTCGCCAAGCAACCCGGGATGGCGCCGCATGATGCCGATCCAGTGCCGATGAAGCGCCTGCGGAAGCGCGTCGCCCCACAACGCTACCTGAGCCACCACTTTGAGCTCATCCAGCAGGTCGATCGACGCCGGTGGAGCAGAGATCGCCGCTACGACTTGCTGGCTCATCGCTACCGATTGCTCGTGCAACTCGACCGGAAAGAGTGATAACCAGGCCCTCAGAGATTGCTCGTCCAGATCGTGCAGCTGCTCGCTCAACGACTCAGCAGTGCGTTGTCTCGCAGACCGCTCTGACGGCAACAGATCTTCCAGCTGATGGAACATGGCCGGAGATAACTGGGGGTCGAGCGCTCGGGGCAGAAACGCCGTCGACAGTTCTCGGGGAATTTCTCGTCCCGCCGCGAAGAGACGCTCCACCAGGCGGGCACTATACCGATCGAACGGCTCTCCGTCACCGGTCTCCACGATCAACCGGCCAGCGATCCGCCCGGCGAGGGTTGGTGCGGCATCAGGGAGATCATCTATCTTATCGACCAGCCGGCGAATATCGTTGAGGTCCGCCCGATCAATCACTTCACCCGGTGCAGATGACAGGTAATCGATGATCATGCCGAATCGCTCACTGTCGCTGGCCTGATCGTTCTCCAGCCAGATCCGCAGGAGCGCCCAGATCGGGCTGACTCGAACGGTTCGGTGAAGCTGCAATGTGTGAAGCTCGGGTTCGATCTCGCTCCAGCGCCACGCCTGCTTCAGCTCCCGATAATAGGCGCCGGCCATCTCGACGTCCGGGCTGATCCGGGCCAGTCGCAGTAGCGCCTCTTCATAGCGATCCGTGTCCGGGATCGGCCCCCCCGGGTGGTGCAGGAAACGGATCCGGCCATAGAGCCAGGCCGAGGTATCGGCACCGATCGTCGAATCCGCCGCCAGTGACTGGAAT
>SLFF01000120.1 GCA_007124395.1 Thermomicrobiaceae bacterium
AATCGAGTTCATGCTCGCGTTCGAACCGACACGACAGCCAAAACCAATCGAGATTCCAACATCCATCAGCGTGAACGATCTGGAACCGTTGACGCCTCGCGAAGTGGAAGTTCTGCAACTCGTCTCCGAAGGTCTGACGAATCCGGAGATCGCTGAAGAACTCTTCATCAGTCGTGGAACAGTTCGTATCCACGTCTCAAACATCCTCGCGAAGCTCGGAGCAAGTACCCGCACAGAAGCTACGAGAATTGCCCAGCGTCGTGGCCTCGTCTCCATTGACTGAGGCGCCCCCATCGCTTGCAAATATGACATCTGTCAGATGCGCTCGGGTATCAAAGCGGTCAAACTGACATAGCACAGACAACAGAAGCTCATCTGCGGAGGTGTCCCGTGGCTAACCGGAGCATGGTCATAACACTCTCTCTGGCCTCATTCGTCGGCGTGCTGGGGATGATGGCGCTCAACCCGTTCCTGCCGGTGATAGCGGATGATCTCGATACCTCGGTCTCCGTCGTTGGCCAGATCAACACCGCTATTTTCATCGTCGGCGCCACGCTCGGTCTGTTGCTCGGACCGCTGGCCGATCACTATGGGCTCCGTCGCGCGATCGTGCTCTCGGCAGTTCTGGTTGCCCTGGGCGCCTTTGCTACTGCTGCCGCAACGGGGTACTGGATGCTGCTGTTGAGCCGTATTCCGGCAGGACTCGGGGTGCTCGGCGCGGTCAGTGTGGCGATAGCTTCAGTGCGGCTGCCTGAGAGCGATCGGCGTCGAGGAGTCGGCTGGGTTGCTTCGGCGGTAGCGTTCTCTGGAATCGTTGGCGTACCGGCGCTCGCGCTGATCGCACACTACTCAAGCTGGCGTCTCTCATTCGTCGTCTTCGGACTGATTGTCCTGGCCACGGCCGTCCTGCTCTGGCGGTTTGTTCCAGCCGATCCGCCGATTCCACCTATCCGGTTCGAGCCGGCAAACGTCGTCAAAGCGTACTTTCCGATCCTGCAGCATCCTCCGGCGCTCTTCACGTTGCTTGCTGACATCCTGCGCGGGGTCACCTGGTTCAGCTTTCTGGTCTACATAGCCAGCTATTTCGTCGAGAGCCTCGGCCTGACGCTCCAGGACTTCGCCACTTTCATGTTCTTCGGTGGGCTCTGCTATTTTGCTGGAACCCGGCTGGGCGATGGACGGCTGCAGTGGATCAGTCTCGGGACACTCTTCTATCTCTCGACTGCTGCGATGGCGTTCGCTGGTGCCCTCGCCTTCTCCGGGATGATGAGCCTGACTGTGACGATCGCTCTGCTGCTCATCTACGGATTCATGGGTGGTGTCGGGTTTCCGGCCATCACAATCTTGTTCACTGAGAACTCTCCAGCCGGCCGGGGGACGACAATGATGTTGCGGCACGCAGGCCTCGCCGGAAGCCAGGCGCTTGGCGCGGCAATCGGCGGTGCTTTGCTGGCAATTGGCGGCTATGCGCTACTTGGCGTCGGACTCTTCGGGTTCGCCTGTTTCGCCAGCGTGGCTATTCTCCTGGCAAACCGGTCGGCCACCTCGGCTGCGGCCGAACCAGCAGTTGGAGGGAACTGATAAATGTCACGATAGCTCGGGAGCTCACAAGAAGGGAGCTCAAGTATGAACCTCGTCATTGGGGCAAGTGGTCGGCTGGGAAACCTTGTTGCAATGCGGTTGCTCGAATCCGGCCAGCGGGTCCGGGCGCATTCTCGTGACCCGGACACAAAGCTACCAGAGCTTAGATTGCTTGGAGCAGAAGCGGTAAAGGGAGATCTCCGCGATCCCGCCTGGCTAGACGATGCAATGAGCGGCGTTCAGCATGTCCTGATTGCATCACAGGGGCTCTTCCCACCATCAAGAACGAACCATGCCGGGACAGTTGATGAACCGGGCAACCGGCGTGTCATCAATGCGGCGAAGCAGGCCAGTGTCGAGCACATCGTTTTCATTTCCACACCATTAGCGTCTCCCGACTTCCCCTGTCGATTCGTGCGGGCAAAGCATCAGACCGAAGAAGATCTGAAGCGCAGTGGCGTGGGCCACACGATCCTGCAGTCGCCAGTCTTCATCGAGGCGCACGGGATCGTCATGCTTGGTAAGCCGTTGCTCTCGGGAAATGCTGTGCAGTTCTTCGGGAGAGGACAGACCCCGCTGCGATGGATTTCCGTTGAAGATGTCGCCAGCTATGTCCTGAGGTCCTTCGAAGATCCGGAACTCTGCAACACCACTCGTGTCATCGGCGGTCCGGACATCATGACGCGTGTTCAGGTGCTGGAACGGATAGAGAAAGAACTCGGCACGCAGGCAAAGCGAAGACACATACCGCTAACGCTGATGCGGGTGATGCGAACAGCTACGAAACCGGTCCATCCTGGCTTGAGCGATCTCATTTCGCTCGCCATCGCCGAAGAGACGATGCCGGACCATCCCGGATTCGCGCCAGAGCAACTCGACTGGCAAGGCTCGCAAACGGTCGATGATGTTGTTCGACGCTGGGCTGCGGTGACTTTTCCGAAGCCAGCAGCTGCGGATTGAGATGACCAGATACTGATCAATCGGACTCAGCAGGCTGAACAGACTGAGAAGACTCGGAGAACGTCCATGTCCAATCGCAATATGGTAGTGGTTCTCGCTGTTTCCGCGTTTATCGGCATGACGCTTATTGTGTCGTTCGACCTGCTGATGCCACAGATTGCGGAGGATCTTGGCAGGGACGTCTCCTCGATCGCGCAGATTTCGATGGTGATGTATGTCATCGGGGCCTCCGTCGGGATTTTGCTCGGTCCGCTTGCGGATCACTACGGCTTGCGCCGGACAATGATGTCCGGAGGGGTGCTGCTCTCTCAGCGCATTTACGACCGCGCTTTCGACAGGATACTGGATGCTCCTACTTAGCCGCTTGCCGGCCGGAATAGGAATCATGGGTGCGGTCGCCCTCGCAGTGGCGGCATCCCGCCTGCCGGAGGGCGAACGGCGCAAGGGAATCGGCTGGATTTCGACGACAGTTCCCCTCGCAGCAATCGCGGGATCTCCGGGGATGGGCCTCATTGCCCATCAGACAAGCTGGCGAGTGTCCTACATCGTGCTCGCGAGCGTCTTCATACTGCTCGTGATCCTGATCTGGCGCTTCATCCCCGCTGATCGACCGTGGCCAACTTCACGTTTCAAAACGGGAAACGTGGTGACGGCATACGCTCCAATCGTGCGTCATCCACCCTCAGTGCTGCTGCATCTCGCCGACATGTTTCGCGTTGCTAGCACCTGGTTCATCTTCATTTTTCTGTCCGCGTTTCTCGTCCAGACGCATAACTTTACCTTGCAGCAGGTCTCGGTTACCTACACTGGAATCGGGATCATGTACGTGCTTGGAACACGTCTTGGGAACGGCGATGTCCGATCGATCACCCTGCCATGGCTAGTGGTCATCACAACGATTGCAATGATCCCGCTCGGAACCCTGTTTCTCATCGACGTTTTCAGTATGCCGGTCGCGCTGGTGATCCTCGGATCATACACGTTCCTAAGTGGAATCGGTTTCCCCGCGCTAACAATCCTGATTTCC
>SLFF01000191.1 GCA_007124395.1 Thermomicrobiaceae bacterium
GGCCGGGCTCTCAGTTTTGAATCGATTGATTCGTGTGGCTGCTATCGCCAGCTGGGCGGACTGCCGTTGGCGGCGATGTAATCGCGGATTTCCAGAATCCGATCGACATACTGGCGGCCTGTGGCGGTGATCCCGTGGTTCTGAACCGTGGCTGGACCCATGTAATAGGCGGCCAGACCGCGTTCCACATCGCCGAACTGATCGATCCGGTGCGCCAGATAGGCGGTACCGGCCTCGATGTTGTCGGCGGTGCTGCCCCGGACATCGAGATTGCGACTGACCAGGTTGTTGTTGATCCAGGTCGCGGTGCCAGGCATTACCTGCATGACGCCGATCGCTCCGGCGGAGCTGACCGAACTCTGGTTCCATCCGCTCTCACGCCAGGCAACTGCTTTGATGAGATTCGGATCGACTCCGTACTGATTCGCGTAATACTCCAGTTGCCCTTCGATACCAGACGGCGGTCCTGAAGACTGAGGTGGCTCAGGTGCAGGTGTCGGTTCCGGTTCTGGCGTAGCTGTCGGAGCAGGCTGCGGTGTCGCAGTCGGCTCTGGTTCCGGCTCCGGCTGTGGTGTCGGATCCGGTTGAGGCTGCGGCGTTGCCGTCGGTTCGGGCTCAGACGCTGGCTCCGGAGCGGTAGTCGGTTCCGGCTGTGGCTCAGGCTCAGGTTCTGGCTCCGGTTCGGGATCTGGAGCCGGCTCTGGTTCCGGTTCTGGCTCGACGTCTGGTTCGGGCGCTGGCTGCGCTTCAACACCTTCCGGAAGATACAGCTCATCGCCTGGCTGAATGATGTTCGCATCGCCCAGGCCATTCAGCGAAGCCAGTTCCTCTACAGTGACATCGTGGCGCGATGCGATCTCGGCCAGCGTATCGCCGGGTTCAACGACGATCGTGTCGCCAACACCGTTGAAGCTCGCGGATTCATCGTCGCTCGGCTCTGGCTCTGGCTCAGGCGCGGGTTCGCTCTCCTGAACCGGTTGTTCTGCGGTCGTGTCTGCAGCCGTTTCCGATGAAGGATCTGCCGTACCACTGTCAGCCGTCGTCGACGAAGATTCAGCGGTGGCTGTCGACGACGTGGTGGCTGACGCTGACGTCGAGGTGGAGCCTGATTCGGTCGTCTCTGCGTTTGGTGGGGTACCGCCCGGAATGGTCAACACCTGACCGGGCTGGAGCATATCCGGATCGGTAATCTGGTTGGGCTCATAATTGATAATCGCGGTGGTGCTGACGCCGAACGTGGTTGCCAGGCTGTTCAGCGTATCGCCGGCTTCAACCTGGATCATCACGCCATCGATCGGCAGGATCAGCAGTTCCTGTCCCGGGAGAATGAAATCCGGGTTGGGGAGATCGTTGTTCCAGACGACGGTCATCGTCTGAAGCCCGAAATCCTGGGCGATATGGCGAACCCAGTCGCCTCGCTCAACCGTATAGATGAATGGCTCCGTACGATCGGAATTCGTGCCAGACGCGGACATTCGAACTTCGGACTCTGCGTCATTGACCAGCTCGAAGAGCTGCGGCTGCTGCTCAGCGCTTGCAGTTCGCACGTTCGATGAATCGCTGGGATCACTGGAGCTCTGTGACTGTGCGATGGTGTTCTGAGTGTTCTGAACGATGCCAGCGGAGCTGACCGCGGCAACAGTCAGCGCCATCATCGCAGGTTTGCTGTACCTCGCCATCAACTCCTGCGCAGTCGGCGGAGCCTTCCGCTGAATGATCGTTGGCGGAAGTTCGCCGGGTTGTCCCGGGGTCCAGTACGCCGGAGTGCCATCCGGAGAATCACCGAGCAGCGAAGGGCCGCGAAACGCGACAGGTGTGGCGTCGTTATCGAGGTCGGCGAGTTTCTGCTCGACGTCTGTTGGAACGGGACTATCAGGATGCCAGCCGAAGCGCTGGCTTTCTGAATCCTTGCGGGGCTGCCGCTCGTCAGAATCGTGATCGTGGGTCATTTTTCTCCTCCTCAGAGTCCCGGACACCAGATGGTAGACGTAAACGATAACGGCGTGTGGGTTGGCCTGCGGGCTGCAAGCCTTCAGGACTCCATCGGTGCGAATAGTAACACCGGCGCCGTGCGGTCTACCAGTTATGTCTTTCCGTCAAGCACGTGATCATACACGGCCAGCGCAAAACACCCGTATCGGGCTGTCACGAGCCTGCAACGATTCTACCGTACGTACGCGTGCATGTGTTGCGGATAACCGTTCAATATGGACATATATCTGCAGGAAATCTGTCGTTCCCAAGGAGAGGGGCCATCGATGCACAAGAACAACCAATCTGGTTCATTCCATAACGCCCCGACGGTACGCCGGGATCTGAAGGTTATCGGCGATCGAGTGGTTCGATTGGAGACGCGACAGCTCTCCGAGACAACATGGAGCGCGATCGGGATCGTGTCCCCGAAGATTCCAACTGGCAAGTATCTGAGCAGGCCGGTGGAAGTCAGAGCAACTGGTCGGACAGAATCCGAGGCGCTGGATTCGCTGAAACACCGCATTGAGGGTATGGATCACGCGACAGACCAGTTGTGACCAGTACTTGACCGGGCATAGAGGAGGGGCCACCGTTGGGCGGACTGGAGCTAGGCATCATCGCGCTGATCGTCTTCGCGCTGATGGTGCCGGTTGCTTTGTTGACGGTCCTGATCCTCAGATTGCGTGCGCTACTGTCGACCAGGAACCATGAGAAGTCTCCGCTTGCCATTCTTCAGAGGCGCTTCGCACGAGGCGAGATTGATGAAGAAGAGTACCTGCAGCGAAAGCGGATTCTGGAATCGTCTGATTCCTGATACGATATCGCTAGATTAGCCGATGGTAGCGGGGGACACGGACATGCAGCATGCGAACGGGCGACGTCTGCGCGACATCGCGCTGGCCACTGATCTTTATCAGATGACGATGGGCGCCAGTTATCATGCCCTGGAGATGAACGACCTCGCGACCTTCAGTCTGATGGTTCGCAAGCCTCCGGCGAATCGATCCTTCATGGTGGTAGCTGGAATTCAGGAAGCGCTTGATCGCCTCGCCGATCTCAGATTCGATGATGAGGTTCTGGAGTATCTGCGTTCGACCGGTCAGATTCGCGCTGACTTCATCGATACCCTGGCCAATTTTCGGTTTAAGGGCGATGTCTGGGCGGTTCCGGAGGGCCGAATCGTCTTCCCGGACGAGCCGATTATCGAGGTGCAGGCGCCGATTATTCAGGCACAGCTGGCAGAGACGCTGGTCATCAATTCGCTTCATTATGCGATGACGGTAGCCAGCAAGGCGGCTCGTTGCCGGATTGCGGCCGGGGATGCCTCGCTGCTCGAGTTCGGATTGCGTCGTATCGCCGGTATCGAGGCGGGTCTGATTGCCGCGCGATCGGCGTACATCGCCGGGTTCAATGCAACCAGCAATCTGCTAGCGGGCCAGCAGTACGGTATGCCGGTGGCGGGGACCGTTGCCCATTCGTTTGTCGAGTCTCGACCCTCAGAGCTGGATGCCTTCCGGGTGTTCCGGGATACATTTCCCGGGCCGGTGACGCTGCTGATCGATACCTAC
>SLFF01000279.1 GCA_007124395.1 Thermomicrobiaceae bacterium
GGGGAAGCACGGAAGTTTTCCGGGGGACCACTTAGGATTTGCGCGATGTTGCGTAAGCGATGTGTCCTGGGCAGGTTGCCCGTCAATCGAGCGAGCCAGGGTCGTTCAGATAGATGATCACCGCGTCGAGGTGGGTGATACCTGAATGAAGCGCTCGATCATGGAATTGACTTGCTCGGGCACTTCGAGCTGGTTGAAGTGCCCGGAGCCGACCGTCTGACCAAACGCAACCTGCGGACATAACTCGCTCAGCCGATCTATGTTGACCGAATGCGGATTGGAGTTGATCAGCAGTGCTGGCCTTGTGCAACTCGCAGCTGATGCCCCGGTGTCGTAGTTGATTAGCGTTTCTTCCAGGGCGGAAACCATCACATGCTGTGGTGCCTGGGCCATGTGATCAGCAATCTGAACCTTGCGTTCGGCGTCATCGGTTGGCAAAAACATCCCCTTCACAAAGCCACGCACAACGTCCTGATACCCGGATTTCTTGAGTCCTTCGAGGAGCCCGGCGGCCCGATTACCTAGCGAGTTTGCCGGTATCATCGGAGCGTCGACTCCCACCACGGCACCCACACACGCTGAATGGCGCGCTGCCATCTCGAAGGCGATCACCCCACCCATCGAGTGACCGACGATCACCGGTGGTTCGAGCTCGAGTTGTCTGATCATCCAGGCGAGATCATCGGCGAACCCGCCGATCGTATAGTCCTGTTCTGGCTTATCGCTTTCCCCGTGGCCACGCAGATCGACCGAAATCACGCGGTGCCTGGCCGAGAAGTGCTCGATCTGCGGCGCAAAATAGGTGTGGTCGCAGCACCATCCATGGACGAACAGCATCGGTGGGCTGCCGGATCCCTGGTCCCGATACGCCAGACGAACTCCATCCCACGAGAGCGCCTCCATGACAACCTCCCTGGCTAATGCTGTTGCAAGCAACACCCACATGCGAATGTGATGTGGCTGGTTGGCCAGCAACAGATGATTCGACCTCGCTGCCGGCCGTCGTCCGCAATGACCCAGCGGACTTCAACATCGATCTCACCTGCTTCATCAGTTGCCACGTACATTCCCGCATCGTCGCCGGCCTCACGTGCGGTGAACGATCGTTCTTCTTCATCATTCAAAACCACGGTTCCGGTGATCTCGTCACCTGAGACGCTGAATTCGACTCTCACGTCATCGTCAGACAGCGTGGCGTTCCCGTCCTCAATTTCTCCCGAGAGATAGATGCTTATGTCTTCACTGTCACACAGATACGCGGATACGCCATCGGCCTGGTCTGCGTATCTGCTGTCGAGTGAGATTCCGATGAGCAAATCATCAGTCACGTCGCCGACATATGTGTTGGTGTACGCCTCAGCGACAAATGTCCGGTCGAGTGATTGCGCTTCCAGTGTTGTCAGGTCGAGCTCAGGGGAAAGCGTGCCAGCGGCGGCAACGGCATCCTGATCAGAACACAGCGCAAAGCCTTCTGAATCGAGAAAATCCGCAACCTCGTCCATGCTCGCTGGGTAGCTGTCGTCGCCTTCATCTTCGGATATCTCAGCCTCAGTGTCAGATGTATCGTCAGTCGCGTCGTCACTGGAATCGTCGGCAGCCTCAGCAACCGTATCGTCTGTCGCAGCAGCAGCATCGTCGTCATCTGCACCGGTGGTGCACGCAGCTAGCGCTAACGCCAGACTGGCAACGAGAGTCAGAAAGATGAACAGGCGGTTCGGGGTGCGCATGACAATATCCTCCCAGGAGCGTGTCTTTTCGCCGGAGTCGAGTGCTTTCCACACTACGTGATGAGACCGGCGGAATTCATCCGTGAAAACACGGAAGTTTCGCCAAGGAACTGCGTTATGGCAGGAAAATGGCTCAGGCAGGCATTCCAGAATCGTGATTCAGGCCATGCTCGATAGACCAGGCCACGATCTGGGCACGGGAGTCGAGATTCAGGGTTGCCAGGATGGCGCTGACATGGCTCTCCACGGTGCGCTCGCTGATGCTGAGTGTATCGGCGATCAGCCGATTCGACTGTCCAGCGGCGATGAGTGTAGCCACCTGGCGCTGTCGCCGGGTCAACCCTCCGGCGGATTGCTTGGCGGCCTGGAGCGGGGTTGGTCCGGGCGCAGCGGGGATGCGTGCAATCGCGGTGCGGCAGAAGTGAGATCGCATTGCTGGAGACTCGATCGACGCACTGAGGTTTTCGACCAGTTCCCGGGCATTATCGATTGCGATCTGCGCGCTGGCCCGGTCGGTCAGGCCGATAAAGGCTCGCCCGAGTTGTTCCTGAATGCGCCAGAGAAGCCCGTGTGATCCGAATGCGTGGGCAGCATCTCTTGCAGGCAGGAGCCATGATATGGCTGACTCGAAATGATTCAGGTCATTGAGTGCCCGGCCGCGGAGATAGGAAGCTCGCAGGGCTGGTCGATCGCGACTGGCTCCGGGTATCGATCCGATCAGCAGATCGGTTCGATCGAGCGCTGATCGGGCGTCGCCGCGTGCAAGATCGAGTTCGATCAGCGCCCGGCAGAGGAGATACTGCGCTAGCGTTGCCGGCGTCGAGTCGTCGAAATTGTCCTGTTGGAGAACTGACTCTGCCGATGAGAAATCACCCCGGGCGATCGCGCTGAGCGCCAGTATGGCGTTGCCCATACGTACTCGAAATGTCGAACCGAGCTGTTCGGCGCTCTCCCGCACTTCATCAGCGTGGGCCTGCGCCCGCTCCGGATCGAGAAGGTCCAGCCAGAGTAATCCGGCCATTGCGTGCGTGGCACTCAGCAGTTGCTGATTTCCCGTCATGGATGCTTCGGCGATGCTCTGATCGACGGTGTTCAGGGCACGCTGGTAATCGCCACTGGCTCCGAAGCAGGCAATCAGCCGGACCCGGGCATAGACGAGCCCCGCACGATAGTCGATCTCTTCAGCAACATGCAGAGCTTGCTCGCCGGCGTCGATGCACTCGTCGAGCGATAGGGCCGGAACAGCGACGTCAGCGAGCAATGTTGGGCCGGCGTGCGCGATGTTGGCGAGACAGTTGGAGAGGCTTTGCCGATCGCCGATGGTGTGCAGGTGTTCCTGCGCGTTCTGATGCTGGTGGACGGCACGAGTCAGGTCTCCGGAAAGGCTGAGTGCGAGACCGAGGAGATCGTGCGACTGGGCGAGACCTGCCTGATCATCAGTCTGCTGGCAGATTTCCAGTGCACGCTGGTGGTGAGCCCGGGCACGCTCGGGATCATCCTGACTGATGTACCAGGTGCCGAATCGGTTGTGTGTCTGAGCCAGAAGCGAGAGATCGTTGATATCTTCAGTGACCTGAAGCGCCTGCTCGACATACTCGACAACGCGCTGGTAGTCACGATAGGTCCAGAGCTCGGCCAGCCGGACCAGTGCATCCCGCCGGGCGTGGTGATCATCAGCTTCCAGTGCCCATGTCAGTTCAGCGTGATAGTCATCGTTCGCCTGCTGGAACGACCCGGTCATTTCGTATGCCCAACCGCGCAGCCCCGATGCTTCGATGCGGTTCTCGATCGGCAACATCTCAGGTAAGCGCAA
>SLFF01000385.1 GCA_007124395.1 Thermomicrobiaceae bacterium
TAGCGTGGCTGCCCCGGGTAGTCAGGCGGAGCTGCATCGAGCGATGCTGACGTTCTACCAGCACATCGGGCGTGTTCGACCGGTGGTACTGATATTCGAAGACCTGCACTGGTCCGACCAGCCGTCGCTCGAGTTGCTCCGCGTGATGGCCCGATTGATCGAGGACGAGCCGATTCTCCTCGTGGGGACATGGCGGGACGACGAGATTACCCGGCAACATCCGCTGTACCAACTGTTGCCGGCGCTCGTTCGTGAGACGAATGCCGAACGTCTCGAGCTTCGCCAGCTAAATGAAACAGACATCGGTGAACTCGTGCAGGCACGTTTCGCGCTCTCGGAGGGCGAGCATCAGATGCTGGTTCGGTATCTCCTGCGTCTTGGCGATGGGAATCCTTTATTCACCGTCGAATTGTTGCGAACGCTGGAGCGGCAAGGGGATTTGCAGCAAGAAGACGGGGTCTGGCGGATCGTCAACCTGTCGGACGAACGAGTTCCCGGACTGATCCAGCAGATGATCGAACGTCGCACGAGCGAACTTTCGCAGCAGACATTTGGTTCGCTACAAATTGCCGCGACCCTCGGCCAGTCGTTTTCGCTGCAGCGCTGGGAGCGTGTCACCGGTGAATCGGTAAGCGAG
The DNA here is from genome assembly GCA_007124395.1 of Thermomicrobiaceae bacterium. GTDB lineage: Bacteria > Chloroflexota > Chloroflexia > Thermomicrobiales > Thermomicrobiaceae > SLMJ01. Next base: position 638 of record SLFF01000385.1, read on the forward strand.
TTTGCCGAAGAAGCGCTCGAGACGCACTTTATCGAAGAGGCCTCGAGCGGACGGGGAGTCGAGTTTCCCCATGCGCTGATTCGACAGGCGATCTACGCGACAATCTCATTGCCGAGGCGGCGAGAATTGCACGCGAAAGTCGCCGATGTCTATCTGGCGGACCCCAATCCCGACCCGGACGTGATCGCCTGGCACTTGATGCAAGCAGGTGATCTTCGCGCTGCAGAGTGGCTGATCCGGGCCGGGGAGCAGGCAGAACAACGATTTGCGAAAAATGAAGCCTTCGCTCGCTATTCGGATGCGCTGGAAGCGGTGGACAAGGTACCAGGTAGCGAGCCATCGCGAGTAGCTGTGCTCGTCAAGATGGGTCGCAGCCTCGTAATCGATCCAGTGCGAAGCAACGAATACCTGCGCACCGCCTATGAAACGGCTCGAGACAGTGGGAAACAGGCGTTTGCCGCCGTAGCACTCTTCTACCACGGGAAGAATCTGGTCAATCTCGGCGAGGTCCAGCGTGGCCTGAACTATGTACAGCAGGCGATCGCGATGACGCGCGAGATACCTGATGAAGTTGCCGAAATTCTGCGCTGGGTCCACCATCAGTCTGAGCCAAGGAATCCTTTATATGAGATGACCAGCTCGCTGGCGCTCTATATGGCATCGACCGGAAGGTATCAGGAATCAGTCAAGATAGCGGAGCAGCTGATCGGCTTCGACTGGCGCATGCTCGCCGGCCACGGGGAACATACCAGAGAGGCAAGAAAGGGATTTTCCGAGGAAGACGTAGACCGGTTCTACGAACTCGGCATCAACGTAAACTGGCTCTGCGGACTCGGTATCGCACTGGGGGCACTCGGAGAGACGGAGGACAGCAAACTCGCGTTCTCCCTTGCTGACACGATGTTGAGCGAGCGCGATGACCGACCTGTACGCGTCATTGTTGCCAATACCCAGCTACCCAGTCACCACTTTCCGTACGACACGGACAATCTCGCGGAGCGAACCCGACTGGCCGAACTGTTCGAGGAGCATGCCCAGATTTCACAGGATCTGCACGACCTCACGCTGTTTGGGTACGAGTATTACCTGCTGTACTCCGGGAAATGGCACCAACTGCGAGAACTTATCGAAATATACGAGCCGACGTCCATGTTTGACCTCTGGTTTGCCAGTCTCTGTGCGCGCGCACGCCTGGCCTGGTACGAAGGCGACATCAAACACGCCCGCACCCTCATCGCTGAATTGTTGACAGACGGACCACATACGTCACCAGATGATCAGGCTTTCGTGCTCCCCGCCGAGCCGCATCGAATCGCCGCGGGAATTGCAATTGACGCAGGTGACATCGATTTGGCGCGTGAGTGGATGGTCGGCCATGATCACTGGCTGGACTGGTCAGAAGCAGTCCACGGGCGGGCCACGGGACTTTTGCTCTGGTCACGGATCCACCTGGCTGAAAACGACACTGATAGAGCCCAAGAGCTTGCGGAACAGGCCAGGCAGCAGGCTGAATGTCCCAGACAGCCAATGGCATTGATCGCGATTCACCGTTTCCTCGGAGAACTGGCAACGCTCCGTGGTGACCTGGACGCCGCCTCCGAGCATCTGCGTCAATCGCTGGAACTGGCTGAGGCGTGCGCCCTGCCATTCGAACGAGCGCTCACGCTCCTCGCGCAGGCTGAGCTCGAATTCAGGCGAGACAACCCGGGTAACGCGAGCAGCCTGCTAACCGAAGCTCAGGACATTGCCACCCAACTCGAGGCGCCACCAATCCTCGAGCGTCTGGATCGCCTGGGTGCAAAACTCGGACAGCGTAGAGTGGTTGATCCCTCTGGCCTGTCATCTCGGGAACTCGAGGTGCTCGCACTGCTGACTCAGGGCAAGTCGAATCGGGAGATTGCCGACGAACTGTTCATCGCCCGGTCCACCGTTATGCACCACGTGGCCAGCATTCTTCGCAAGCTGGACCTCGATTCGCGCAGTGCTGCAGCAGCCGAGGCCGTCCGTCGACAACTCGTCTGAACAGGGTTGTCAAGGCTACTGGTTCACCTGAACTATTTCTCGAGCCCCTCAATAACTGGTTCACCTGATGGATGTCGGGCTGGGTTGTCGTCAGTCAGGCTAGAGGCATGATCAACGAAACCGGTCGTGATCATGGACCTCAACCACGAAGGAGGACGACAATGAGGACGCCGAGAACGCGACAAGCTTTCACGGATCTGGCGGGTGTGCGAGAACTCGGGACTGTCGTGGCTGCCGCGTTGCTTTTCATCGCATCAGGTATGGCACTAACGTCGGTAACGCCAGCGCATGCGGAGTCAGACGCCGAGGAGTCAGAAGTCGTTGCAGGCTCATCCACTGACAGCGAGATTGAAGACGTTCGGAACGAGATCAAGTTTCAGGAATACAACTGGAATTCAGAAACCGGAGAGGTGATGGCAACAGGGGATCAGTCCAGCGCCGACCAAAACAATCCACGCGGCTATCTGGACGGATTTGAATCCCGGCGAAACGCAATCAGGTTTCTGGAGGCCAACCCGAACTTTCACCCCGATGATCTGGTGACGAACCCTTTGAGCAAGGTGGATCAATCAGGCAATGATTCCAGTACGGTCTGGCCGGGAATACGTGATCTGGATCTGGTTAGCGAACCTCGTTTGCATCACCTCCCACCGCCTGAGACAGATACAGCGTCCAACTGAGACCGCACGGCAAGTGAAGGCAGAGAACGCGAGTAGCAGAATACCCCGCAGGAATGCGAGATCCGGCGATCATCTGGCCGGATCTCGCAAACAGTGTTTGCCGCAATAATCAACGCGCTTCATGCACGAGCGACAGGAACTCCTCTGGATCGACATGCAAGGCCAACTGGTGCCGGGGCGGGAGTGCCGAGCGCTCGA
>SLFF01000334.1 GCA_007124395.1 Thermomicrobiaceae bacterium
CTGAACGTCCCTGATAGCCGAGCGGAAGCACGTGCGATGGAACGAACAGCACATCCACCGGATCTGCGGACAGCTCACGCCGAAGTCGGTGGTGAGTCCAGAGCCTGCGAGCCGGCAGAACGCGTTGCTCGACGGAGCCGAGTGGTGCATCGGCCGGTGGGGCGTCCCGGAAGAACAGGCGAAACGATCGTTCATCGCCGGCCTGTTCGATGAGGTGCTCGATGACCCGGCGAGAGTATCGCTCCGTGCCGGTCATCGGCTCCACATAAGAGCGGCTGGCATCGATTCCGATCACTGACTCAGGCATGTGCGCTGACCATTTCCTGCACCTGTTGTCTGACAGTATCCACCGTAATCGCCGTCATACAGCCGCATGATTCTGCCCGATCCGGAGAGAGATTCCCGCAGTCAGGGCAGGGCATTCCAGCTGACAGGGTCCGATGCCGGTCAGAATCGCCCCACGGGCCGTAGCGAACCATGTCGCTCGGACCGTAGAGGTGGATCGTCGGCGTACCGACCGCCGTCGCCAGATGAAGTGGTCCGCTATCAACCCCGACCACAAGTTGGGCTTGCCGGAAGAGCTCTCCGAGGCTGTAGAGACTGGTCTTGCCGGCGAGATCGATTACGTTGACCGATGCCTGACGGGCGATCGTGTCGCAGAGTCCTGCTTCGTCTGATGAACCGGTCAAGACGATGCTGGTGCCAGTTCCGACGGGCAACTCATTGATGAGTGAAACCCAGCGAGACACTGGCCAGCGTTTCACGTCTGCTCCGGTCCCCGGATGAATCACAATGAAATCCTTCGAAATCGCGTGGGAATCGAGCAGCCGCTGGGCGAGCTTCACACCCCCAGTATGCTCCGGCCAGCGAAGTGGGCCGATTTCGGATAGCGATGGTTCGTCTCCAACGTCGTAGCCGAGAATTGCGGCCGTCGATCGCACAGCGGCGATGTTTTGCTCGACATAATGCTTGAGCTCAATCGACAGCGGGTGGGTAAGAATCGAATTGTGTCGATGGTCGTCGTAGCCCACGCGAATAGGGATTCCGGCCTCTCGAGCCATGATCGCGCCCCACCAGTGATCGTCGCGCATTAGCACGACCGCCTGCGGGGCGATATTTCGGAGAATCTCTGCCGCGTCAGCGATCTTTCGGTACGGATCCAGCTTTGCGTTGGACATTTGCTCGCGATCGAACCCGGGAAAGTCGTAGACGATGAGATCGACGCCCGGTGCGAGATGTTGCGCGACGTCGCGATTCCAGGTGCCGATCATTAGAGAAATCCGGTGATCTGGCGCGATGGACTGCAGATGATCGATCGCTGGGCTCAGCATCAGGAGATCGCCGAAATGATCAGGGCGAACGAGCACGATGTGTTTCTCGATATCTTCAGCCGGTCGAAACTTCCGGACCGATGCCAGGCGAATAAGTTGATTACGGAGTCGATGACTCATCGAGACAGCGATCATGATTTCCCCTTCAGCAGGTCCATGCAGGCGTTCAACACCTCGGGAAGTGGGACTCTGGCGATATCAGGGCGCTGTGAGCGGTCATGATGGCGGAGGTCGACAACCGGTTCAAGATCCCATGATTCGCTCGGGGCACAAATCCGGGTGCGTCGACCCAGTGGCCGGTACATGCGCGGGCTGGTTGGTCCGAAGATTGCCACGACCGGAGTTCCCACCGCGCTGGCCAGATGGGTCGTTCCGCTGTCGTTTCCGACGTACAGACTTGCCCTGCTGACGATGGCGGCGAGTTCATCGAGTGAGAGTTGACCGCACAGATCGATCAGCGGGCCACGAGCGAACTCCCGGACTGTACTGGCTGCGTTCTGATCGGACTCCGAACCGACCAGGACGACCGTCGCGTTGGCCTCGTGCCCAAGGAGCGACGTCAGCTCGCCATAGTTGGTGGCTGGCCAGCGCTTCTCCAGCATAGCAACACCCGGGTTTACGGCGCCGCCAGGATGGATGATCACCAGTGGACGATCGGGTGTTCCAGAGGGTAGACGATCAATGGTCGATCGCAGGGATTCATCGGAGACATGATACTCAGGATAGGTGCTCAGATCCTTTAGCCCGAGCGCGGTCAGCGTCGAGAGATAGAGATCAGTTTCATGCTGTTCGGGGTCTGGTTCGATCGAGTGCGTTAGACCGACACCTCGCCCCTGAGAATCAATCCCCGCGCGAATCGGAATGCCGGCGATCCTCATCGCCAGTGCAGGAATCGGGGAGCGATCGAGACTGATTCCGAGATCGACCTTCATCCCGCGAAGTTGCCAGCCGAGTTTGAGCGCGGTCTGAATGGGGCCGCTAGCGGGGTAGGACATCAGGCCGCTGATGCGTGGATTCGTCTCGACTGCTGGACGAGTCCAATCACCGGTGACAACGGCAATCTCGGCATTCGGGGCGTGCTGATCGAGGGCCCTGAGGACCGGAGTTGCCATTAGCATATCTCCGAGACAGCAGGGCTTGATGACAACGATCCTCTTCAGCCCATCCAGCCGTACCTCTGGCGGGGCGGATCGTGGTTTCAGCAACCAGTTCGCGAGCCGTAGTGCTGTCTCGCGCAAGAGCCGCGGCTATTCTGAGTCTTCGAGCTGTGACGCATCGACGATGGCAAACATCAGCTCACCCTGGGCCGCGACTTCGCCGTCGACGGTTGCGACCGCGGTGCCAGTTCCGATGCTGCGGCGGACTTTGCCGACTTCTACTTCGAGTTTTAGCGTGTCCCCCGGCTTGACCTGACGTTTGAACCGGACCTTGTTGATCCCGGCGAAGAAGGCGATCTTGCCCTTGTGCTCATCGGTGCCCAGCATTGCCACCGCGCCGACCTGGGCCAGCGCCTCAACGATCAACACGCCGGGCATCACCGGGTAGTCCGGAAAGTGACCCTGGAAGTACGGCTCGTTCATCGTGACGTTCTTGATGCCGACTGCGCGAGATCCCCATTCAACCTCGATGATCTTGTCTACCAGCAGGAAGGGGAACCGATGCGGGATGATCTCCTGGATCTGTTTCGCGTCGAGCATATCGTCTTCCCTCTCATTCGCGTCCACGTCAGTCGTGCCTTCGGTTTCCTCAGCCGGTAGCACCCCGCTCGACAATCTGTGAGCGTGACGGGCCAATACCGATATAGGTCACCGGGCGACCGATAATCTGTTCCAGTCGGTCGATGTATGCCCGGGCCGCCGGAGGAAGATCGTCCAGTGTCTGTGCAGCGCTGGTGTCCTGGTTCCAGCCTTCCAGGTACTCGTAGACCGGTTCCACTTCTCCATAGCGGACAGCCGACGCGACCGGACTGGTGATGATCTCGCCATCTAGTCGATAGCCAGTACAGACCGGGATCTGGTCGAACTCGTCCAGAATGTCGAGCTTGGTGATTGCTATCTCGCTCAGCCCGTTGATCCGTGCGGCATATCGAGCTGCCGGGCCATCGAACCACCCGGTGCGACGTGGCCGGCCGGTCGTAGTGCCGAATTCCTTGCCGCGCTGGCGCATAATTTCGCCGTTCTCA
>SLFF01000449.1 GCA_007124395.1 Thermomicrobiaceae bacterium
CGGCAGGATGCGCTGGATCAACGCGAAACCGAACTGCGGCCTGGCACCGAACAGCAGCATGGCTGCTCCGTGCACCAGTTCGTGAAGCACCAGCGTGGCGATCAGCATCAACCCAAGGATCGGGAAGGAGCCGAGTCCCATCTCGAGCGTCGTCTCACCGGATAGCACAACCGCCAGAATCCCGAACCCGATGAATCCAGCGACAACCAGCATCAGGCCCAGAATATTCCAGGCAACGGAGATGCCTACGGTCGGCTTCCACTCGTCGGTTGTCCATCCCGGCGGTGACATCACTTCAGGATCTGTTAGCTGGTCTTCATCACTCATGAGGGCAGAAACAATCGCAATCCATCTCGCTCGATGCGTATCAGGGAATCCGTCGGGAGTTTCAGGGCAAGCCAGGCCGTCCAGACATCACGGGTGGAAAGGCTGGAATTCAGGGCCAGCGGAACGATCAACCAGACCGACCGTGAGTCCAGTGGCAGCAACAGAATGCCGATGAGCGTGAGGATACCGAGCGGTGCAAGTGCGTAGAGCAGGAACTGACTCCGCGTGAAGAGATGATCTCCCGGTCGACAGTACATCACCGGAATCATCCATTGCAGGACATCGACATCGAACTGGGGGTTCGCGCCAGTCAGACGGGCTACCAGTGCGTGAATCAGTTGATGTGCGGCGAGGATGAGTGGTGTCAGCACCACCATCGCGATCCAGCTGAACGTCAGTTCCTGGCTGGCTGTCGCGGCTCCAAACAGCGAATAGAGCATCCCCAGGGTCATCACGGTCAGCAGGGCAAGCAAAATCGCCAGCGTGACCCACATTGTCGTGAGAACTCCGCCCGGCTCCCACCAGAGGATTCGGCCGTCGGCACTATCCACTCGGTCGCTGGTCATGGCTCTCCACAAGTCTGAGCGAGGTACTTATCCCCAGTGAGCGTAGGCGCCGGGCTCGAGCTTCTCAACCTGCCCGGACGGCATCCGCAGGCGAACTTCTGGTTCTGCTTCACCAGGATCAACCATTCGTCCGATGACAGTCGGCAGGCGAAGTCCCGCTCGGCGGAAATTCCGATTGATCCGGGCAAGGACCGATGGCGACACAGTAAAGAGCAGTTCGTAATCCTCACCACCGCGCAAGGCAACCTCGATCCAGTCCTGAAATGCCCATTTGATCGACAGCGGCACCGGGATCTTCAATTCGTCGATCTCTGCCGACAGGCCACTCTGGGAACAGACCTTCGGTAGATCGCCCAGCAGGCCATCGCTGAGATCGATCGCGCAGCGAACTCCCGAACGGGCCAGAATTCGTCCTTCGCGAACGCGAGGCTTGGGTCGGAGAAATGCTTCCTCCATCGCGGGGCCACCGTCCAGCGTCCGAAGCTCCTGATCCAGCACTTCCAGTCCGCCGGCTGCCAGCCCAAGCGGGCCGGTCACTGCAATCAGATCACCGGCACGTGCCGAGGAGCGCTTCATCACAGAATCCGGGCCAGAGGTCGCCTCACCGAGGACGGTGATGGAGATCATCACCGCAGTCTCTGACGTGGTGGTATCCCCACCTACGACGGCTGTCTTGAACTGATCCCCAAGCGCCACCATACCCCGGTAGAGATCGGCAATCTCCCGATCACGCTCACTACCGGTCAGGCCAATACTTACAAGGGCAAGTCTCGGCCGTGCGCCCATTGCGGCGAGATCGCTGAGATTCACGGCCAACGCTTTGTGGCCGAGGCTCTTCCAGTCGCCCCATTCGAGACGGAAATGTTCTTCCTCGATCATCGTGTCAGTGGACATGACAATATGACGACCCGGACTGGGTCGCCAGACGGCCGCGTCATCACCGATCCCGAGCGAGAGTCGCCCTGGCTGTGATCCGGCGACGACCGCCGTAAGGACATCGATCAGCTTGAATTCGCCGATGTCCCGAATACGCTTGCCGGATGTCGGCACTCGTTTTGACACCTGACACTCCCCCCGAAAACCCGGACCCCTGAACGACTAACTGTCACCAAGTACGTCTCGATAAACAGCGACCGTCTCGCGCGCCGTTCGCTGCCACGTGTAGTTTGCTGCCTGACTGGTCCCGGCCGCCTGCATCCATTGACGCCGCTCCGGGCTGGCCAGTACGGTCGAAATACCTTGCGCGATATCGTCCGGATCATCAGGATCGACGAGAATCGCCGCGTCTCCGGCAACTTCCGGCAATGAGCTGCGGTTCGACGTCACAACCGGCACTCCACAGGCCATCGCTTCCAGTACCGGCAACCCGAACCCTTCATAGTAAGAAGGGTAGATACAGGCCGTTGCCGCACTATACCAAAGCGGCAACGTTTCCGACGCAGCATACCCGGCGAAGACAACGCTTCGCTCGATGTCCAGTCGCTTCACTTCATCGAATATAGCGGCGTACATCCAGCCCTCGCCACCCACAATATAGAGCGGTACTCGCAGATCTGGCTCCAGTCTGGCATAGGCACGGAGCAACCCGATCAGGTTCTTTCGTGGCTGGAGCGTTCCTACAAACAACAGGAAGTCGTCTGGCAATGAGTTCTTCCAGCGGAAGCGGTGCAGTTCGTCTGATCCCTGACGCGGGGTGAACGAGGCATCGACCCCGTTCGGGACCGCAGTGATCCGGTCCGGATCGACATCGAGCCGTTCGGCGACATCCTGTCCGGTGAACTGCGACACGGTGATGACCCGGTCTGCCCGGCGGGTCGAGGCCCGCGTCATAGCAGTCAGGTAGCGACGCTGCATCGCTGGGTACTGGTCTGGATACTCGAGGAACGCAAGGTCGTGGATCGTCACCACGCTCGGCCTGCCGGTTATCAAGGGAACAATGTTCACCGGCCCGTGGATCAGATCGATCTCCATGTTCCGGGCATGAAATGGCGCGGCAATCTGCTCCCAGAGGATCCGTACCGGCACCTTTCCGGTGGGCCAGCCCGTCCAGCGCCAGTCGATCGACCGATCGAACGTGGCCAGCCTGCCCGGATGCCGGGCTGCTGCGCCGGCGAAAACGGACAGCGAATCGCTGGAATCGAGTTCTGCTGGCATGTAGCGAAGCAGATTCTCGATATACCGACTGACGCCTGCCTGCCGGTAGCCTTCTTGAAACGAGAGCAACTGACCCAGAAGACCGATTCGCATACGCACCCATGCCGATAACCAGTGATCGAATCGCCGGCAAATCGTAGCACAGCCGGGAGGGCGTCTCATCATCGCATCGGTTCCCAAAACAGCCTGATGCTATAATCGCGAAGACGCGATTCCGGGAACTATTTCTACGCACAAGCCTTGCGCGGGCCGCCGGGGAGTTACTGCTTTTGGCACTTACAAACGATCAGTTAGACGCAGCGATCGATCAATTCTCGGTCCTCTATCCTTTTGGTCTCGACACGTTTCAGCGCGAAGCGATCGAGATCTTTCTCAACGGCGATTCTGTCATGGTCGCCGCACCCACCGGGACTGGCAAGACCGTCGTGGCCGAATTCGGCGTCTACGAATC
>SLFF01000165.1 GCA_007124395.1 Thermomicrobiaceae bacterium
ACGCCCGCGGCGATTCCTTCGCCCTCGCGGACCAGCCCGAGAAGAAGATGCTCGGTTCCAATGTAGTGATGGTTCAACCGACGAGCTTCATCAACGGCTAGCTCGATGACCTTCTTGGCTCGCGGGGTCAACCCGATCTCGCCAACGATCATCGAATCGCCACGCCCGATGATGAACTCAACAGCACTGCGTACTTTCGGCAGCTGAACACCCATGTTCGCCAGCACGCGTGCGGCGACACCATCACCCTCGCGCACGAGACCTAGAAGCAGGTGCTCGGTGCCGATGTAATTGTGATTGAAACGATGGGCTTCTTCCTGCGCCAGCGTCAGAACTTTGCGGGCGCGTTCTGTAAATTTTTCGAATTTGTCTGCCATAGTTATCTCCTCTGACCTCCGATTATGATTTACCTAATGCAAATCGGGGGCCATGCCTGCCGCGTTCGCATTGCTGAGAAACAGCGAGCCCCCACGTGGTCAGAGTACCGGAGGGGGGCCGCGCCGACCGCAACACACGCCTACTTAACGTATATCACGGCTATATTCTTGATGTGCGGGGGACTGGCAGGTCGAGCAACTAGTTATTCGCTCGCTCCGTGCCATCATCGGTCTGCTCATCTTCAGCAGACTCGGATTCTGGAGCCTCAGTCTCAGCTTCAGCCTCAGCTTCGCCCGTCTCTTCTGTTGCGGGTTCGGCCGGAGCTTCTGCCTCGGCGTCGGTCTCCGATGGTGTTGCATCGGCAGCTGGTTCATCTTCCCCTGGTTCGGCCTCTGCCTCAGCGGCAACCTCATCGGCTGCTTCTACTTCTGCGGCCGGCTCACCAGCATCATCTGCCTCGGCTGCGGTCTCGGTTGCTGCTTCGGCGGCCGGTTCACCAGCGTCGTCTGCTTCGGCAGCGGTCTCTGTTGCTGCCTCGGCGGCTGGTTCACCAGCATCATCGGATGCCGGAGCTTCCTCTGATTCGTCTGGCTCGATTTCGATTGCCAGGAGCTGATGCTTGAGCTCCACGGCGTCCTCGCCGAGTACGGTCGTTACTTCCTCGTCCGTCGCTTCGAGTGCGCGGCGAAGGCTGAGCCCCATGCGACGCCGCTGCGGATCGATCCGGATAATCCGGAGAATCAGGTCCTGGCCCTCAGCGACAACCTGCCGCGGGTGACCGATTCGCTGCTCGGAGAGTTCCGATACGTGAATCAGACCTTCGATACCGTCTTCGATGCGTGCAAACGCGCCGAAGTTTGCGAGCTGAGTGACCGTGCTCCTGACCAGCTGACCAACCTCGTACTTGTTGGCAACCTGGCTCCACGGTTCCGGTTGTGTTCGCTTGATACTGAGCGCGATCTTCTTTTCGTCAGCGTTGATGCCGAGCACGTAGACATCGACTTCTTCGTTGACCGAGAGCACTTCACTCGGGTGCTTGACCCGGCTCCATGACAGCTCGGAAAGGTGAACCAGTCCATCGGCTCCACCAACGTCGACAAATGCACCGAAGTCGCAGATGCTGGTTACGCGACCAGACCGCGTTTCGCCCTCGGTGAGCTCTTCGATGAGGCGTTCCTTCATCGAATCGCGCTTCTCCTGAACCGCCTGTCGCTCTGAAAGAATGAGGCGGTTGCGGTGTCGGTTAATTTCAATGATCTTCAGCGGGAGACTGGTACCGATCAGGCGAGCCATGTCCGCCTGCTTGGTTCCATCATCGCCGCCACGGATTTCGGTAACCTGCGAGGCCGGGACGAATCCACGGACACCGTCGAGGTTCACCAGCAAGCCACCCTTATTGTAGTTGGTGACTTCAGCCATGATCGTATCCGCGGCCTCATGCTGCTCCTGCAGCAGACGCCAACTCTTCTCCTGGCGAGCGCGGTCGATCGAGAGAACCGCCTGGCCCTCCTGATTCTCAGCCTGCACGACAAACACGAGAATGGTGTCACCGACCGAGATAGCGGCCTTCTCATCATCGGTGAGTGTAGAGAACTCCCGGCTCGGGATGATCCCTTCAGACTTCGATCCGATGTCGACCAGGATTTCATCCCGGTCTGCAAACATGACTTCGCCCTCCATGACCTGGCCATAGGTCAGGGTTTTGTAATCATGAGCGGGGTCGTTGAGGAACTGCTCCATGAGCGAGGCGCCGTCTTCCGGCGATACCGCATTTTCGCTCACGTGTTCTTCGATTCCAGACATACACCATCCTTGCGTCGTAAACATGCTATGCCAGACGGCGAGCGCCGAACGGCACGGCTGAGGGAACGGCCTGAGACTATTCGTTCTCCACTATTATAGTACGGCCCCCAATGGGGGCGCAAGGCACCACAGACCCTGCGATTACTCCGCTAAAACTGTCGCACAGGCTACGACAGCGTCGACCGCCCGGGCAATATCCTCTTGTTCAAACCATCCCATGTGTCCTACACGGATAATCTTGTCACTCAGATCCGCTTGCCCAGCGGCCACCTCAATATGATACCGCTCACGGACGCTCTTCACCAGATCTTTTGCTCCCTGACCGCCTGGCATCCTGATTGACGTCAGCGTGCTGGAGGCATAGGCCGGGTCCGCAAACAGTTCCAGATCAGCCTGTTCGAAAGCGGTCCGGGTTCGCTCAGCCGCTTCATCGTGCCGGTAACCACGTGCCTGCAAGCCTTCTTCGAGGATCAGATCACACGCGGCGTTCAGACCGGCATAAAGGGAAAGCGGGGCGGTCGACGGCGTGTCCCCATTGCTGGCGGTCATGTGCCAGTCGGCGAAATCAAGAAACGCCCGGGGAAATGTCGCACTCTCTCCAGCAGCGCGAGCTCGTTCGCCTGCCACCACGATCGCCAGACCTGGCGGGCACATCCAGCCCTTCTGGGAACCAGTCAGCAATACATCGGCGCCCCAGGCGTCGGTCTCGATCGGGACCGCACCGGCGGAACTCACCGCATCGACCAGCAGAAGTGCCCCATGATCGCGGACGACAGGGCCGACTTCTTCCAGTGGATTGGTGATCCCTGTCGATGTCTCGTTGTGCGTGAAGAGGACCGCCTTGAACGCCGGGTTCGACTCAAGCGCTGCGCGGACCTGATCCGCTGTGGCAGCCTGTCCGGGCTCGATCTCGAGGCGGCTGACATCCAGTCCGAATCGTTCCGCCACATTGGCAAACCGCACACCGAAGTCGCCCGTCACCACGGAGAGCACGGGATCACCGGGAGACAGTGTGTTGACGATGGCCGCTTCCCAGCCGATCGAACCGCTGCCCGGCATGACGTAGACATCCTGACTCGTCCGCAGGATCGTCTGGAGCTTGCTGTTCAAATCTCGATGCAGCGTCCGGAACGCTTCGCTCCGGTGAGAATACATCGGACGCTGCATAGCTTTCATGACTTCTGGTGGAACCGGTGTCGGCCCCGGGATTCTGAGGTTTTGCTCATTCATTGTAGAAATCTCCTAAAAAACATTCCTGAAAATCGTTCTCATCACCGACAAATCAGTCAATCAATGACCATATCACCTCGAAAGCC
>SLFF01000388.1 GCA_007124395.1 Thermomicrobiaceae bacterium
GGCTGGCGCATACTTGCCCGGAAGTGGCGCGGATCGTCCGGAGAAGTCGATCTGATTGCCGATGCCGGAGACCTGATCGTATTCGTAGAGGTGAAGACGCGACGAGGCGAGACTCACGGTCGGGCTGAAGAAGCGGTATCGCCCGCAAAATGTGGAAGACTGATACTGCTCGGTCAGCAATTTCTGTCGCTTGACGACGCATTAGCTGATCGACTGTGGCGTGTCGACCTGATTGCGATCACGCTGGGACGTGACGGGACTGTGATTCGCGTGAACCACATAGAGGATGTCTGTCGAGACGAGTAACCCGAGTCCATATCTGGACTTCTGGGAATACTCGAGCGGGAAGGAACCTGTGAACATGAGCGTAACCAGCGACCAGGTAGCGGCGATTCGATCAGCCGCAGAGAAATACTACGAGCCGATGATCAAGTTTGCCCAGGAATCGGTTCGGACCAAGAGCCTCTCCGGTCAGGAGCAGGACATGGCGAAGCTGCTCAAAGATGAGCTGGAGAAGCTCGGCTATGACGAAGTCTGGATCGACGACGTCGGCAACACCATCGGCAAGTGGGCTGGCAGCGGCTCGGGTAAGAGCGTCCAGTTCAACAGCCACATCGACCATGTTCATGAGGGCGATCCCGGGCTCTGGTCCCGGCCACCATATGACGCCGTGATCGAAGATGACGTGCTATATGGTCGCGCCGCCAGCGACGTCAAGGGCGGCCTGGCTCCGCAGGTGTACTTGCTGCCTGTTCTGAAAGAGGCCGGCCTGGCACCGGTTGGCGATGTCTACATCACTGGCGTTGTGCTGGAAGAAGTTGGCGGATTCGGCGCCTATCACCTTTGCAAGACCATGCCGACCGATCTGGCAGTTCTCAGTGAGGCGTCAAATAACGAAATCAGACGCGGACACCGGGGCCGCAACGGTGTTCAGGTGACGTTCACCGGCCTGTCGGTTCACGCCAGCGCCCCGTCTCGCGGGCACAATCCCCATTACGCACTGGCCCGGTTCCTCCAGAAGGTCGAGACACTGGAGATGAAGCCGCACAGCACGTTCGGCGGCTCCACCGTTGCCCCGACACTGATCAGCACCGATCAGACCAGCGGCAACGTGACTCCTGGCGCTCTGACTGTTCTGCTGGACTGGCGCTCGATCCCTGGTGAATCGCACGACGAAGTCAAAGAGGTGGTCTACGAGATCGCCAAGGCGTCCGAGATCGAGGGTGTAACCGCGACTGTCGACGTGATCATGCGTCCAGTGTCGACCTACACCGGAATTGCCGCCGAGATGCCGCCGACGCGTGGCTATGAAGTCGATGCCGATTCTCCGATCGTCTCCGCGGCGGTGGAATCGCTTGGGACCGCGTTCGAGAAGGAAATCCCGACCGACGTCTGGCAGTTCGCCACCGACGGTGGCCATCTGAACCACTTTGGGATTCCGACGATCGGCTATTCCCCCTGCGAAGAGCACTTCGCCCATACGATTCACGATCAGGTGAGCCTGGCGAAGATGCGTGATTCGCTTATCGGACATGCGGTGCTGGCCCTGGGCCTGACGGCGATCAAGTAGTCTGGGTCCATCCAGATACGGTGAGAGAGAACAGAGAATATGAGCGCTTCCACACAGGAGCATCGCGAGCAGGCACCGGAGAGCATCAACTGCGCCGTGGTGACTGTCAGCGATACGCGAAACGAAGAGACCGACAAGAGCGGCAAGATCATCAAGGACGTGCTGGTACAGGCAGGCCACCAGATCATCGACTACCGGATCATTCCGGATGAGCCGGACCAGATCGGGCCATTGCTGGATGAGCTGGCTTCCCGCTCCGACTCAGACGCGATCATCTTCAACGGCGGAACGGGGATCGCTCCCCGGGATACTACGTTCGATGTGATCGACCGAATGCTGGAGAAGAAGCTGGACGGGTTCGGTGAGCTGTTTCGGTGGCTGAGCTGGTACGAGATCGGCCCAGCGGCAATGCTCTCCCGAGCCACGGCCGGCACCTACAAGAACACGCTGGTGTTTCTGACGCCGGGTTCCAGCAATGCCGTCAATCTGGCCATGGAGAAGCTCATCGGGCCAGAAGTGGCCCATATGGTCTTCGAGGTTCGCAAGTAGACGCAATCGCCAACAACGAGCAGTTCGAGATCTGCCGCCGGTGTGGTCTGGTAACATCGGCGGCGTTGTATTGAGTGATCGACGATGAGAGGTACCAAGTCATGGCACGTGCTCCACAGGTCCTGAAGGGTATGCGGGATTTTCTCCCCGAACAGATGCTCCTGCGCCAGCATGTGCTCAGCACGTTCCGCGGAGTGTTCGAGCGCTACGGGTTCGAGCCGATCGAGACCCCGGTTATCGAGTATCTGGAAACCCTGACCGGAAAGTACGGCGAGGACGAGAAGCTGATCTACTCCTTCCAGGATCGTGGGGAGCGGAATGTTGGACTCCGTTACGATCTGACCGTGCCACTGGCCCGGTTCGTGGCCAACCATCGCAATGACCTCACCTTCCCATTCAAGCGCTATCACATCGCACCGGTATTCCGGGCGGATCGCCCTCAGCGGGGTCGCTATCGGGAGTTCTGGCAGTGCGATGCGGACATTGTGGGTACGAAATCGATGATGGCCGACGCAGAGGTGGTCAGCGTCTGGATTGACGCGTTGTCAGCCATCAACATGCCCGGCTTCGTGGTGCATATCAACCATCGGAAATTGCTGATGAGCCTGGCCGAGGTCGCCGGGGTTCCGGACGATCAGACGCCGACGATCCACCGGGCGATCGACAAACTCGCCAAGATCGGTGAAGACGGCGTGCTGAAGGAGATGCAGTCGAACGGCATCCCGGAAGATGCAGCCCGTCGGGTCCTCGATCTGGTGAGCATAACGGGTGAACCTGGCGAGGTCTTCGATGAGCTGGCCCGACGCCTGGCTGGTAACTCGATGGCGGAAGAGGGGATCTCGGAGATGCGATCGCTCTTCGATTTCCTGGACAAGATGGGTGCCGATTCGTCGCACTACACGCTGGATCTGACGCTGGCCCGAGGTCTCGACTACTACACCGGCCCGGTGTTCGAGGCGATGTCAGTTGATGCGAACATCGGCTCTCTGGGTGGAGCTGGCCGCTATGACGGGCTGGTTGGCATGTTCTCCGGAGAAGATCTGCCGGCTACCGGCTGCTCACTCGGCCTGGAGCGGATCTTCGATGTCATTCAGGAGAAGAACCTGGTTGCCGCCCCATCGACCGTTAGCAAAGTGCTGGTAACGGTGTTCAACGCGGATACGATTGGTGAATCGCTGGCATTAGTCGGCGAACTTCGTCGCGCTGGCATCGAATCCGATATCTACTCGGTCGAGAAGTTCGATCTCCGTCGCCAGCTCCAGTACGCCAACCGCAAGGGTATTCCTCGCACGCTGATTCTCGGGCCGGATGAGATTCAGAACGGACAGGTGATCATCCGGGAAATGTCGACCGGGGATCAGACA
>SLFF01000405.1 GCA_007124395.1 Thermomicrobiaceae bacterium
CGAGAGGTACATCGTCGAAGAAGATCAGTGGGTGCCGGCAGGCACATTGAACGAGCCGCGTGTTCGGCACTCGGCTGTCGTGCTCGAGGACGGACGAGTTGTCATTGTTGGTGGCAGCATCAGCGCCTCGGAAGCATCCGGCTCTGTCGAGATTTTCGACCCGAACGACTCCAACTGGAGTGTTCTGACGGACGACGTGCCTGATGACATCGGAACCAATGTGTCGATGCTCATGCCCGATGGTTCGATTCTGGTGCTTGGTGGGTTCGACCGGAACGAGCAGGGGCATGCGCTGCACAATGGCACAAATGCCTGGATGCTTGATTCGAACAGTGGTGAGTTCTCTCGACTCAGTTCAATGGGCGATTCCCGGACGTACTTCAATGCTGCGTTGCTCTCTGACGGATCAGTTATGGTTACCGGAGGGCGTGATGCCACTTCGCCGGGCAACCAGTTGCTCTCCTCAGCGGAGCGCTACCTGCCAGAGGCAGACGCCTGGATCACCGTCGCGGAGATGAGCTATCCAAGAGTCCGGCACCAGATTGCTGCACTCGGTGACAATGCTCAAGGTGCGGCTGCGTTCGTTGTGGGCGGAGTAGATAACCAGACCGAGATCGGCAATCCCGAACTGTTCTATCTGGATGTTCCTGGCATCGCTGATCGCCAACCGCCCCCTTCCACCGACGTTCCTTCCCATCGGTATTACCCAGTGACCGGGCACTACCTGTCCCATGGTTTCAAGGACTTCTGGGATCGATCCGGTGGGCTGCCGGTCTTCGGCTATCCACTGACGCGTGAGTTCGACGAGTTCAACGATGACCTTGGTGAGAATCGAACAAGCCAATACGTCGAGCGACAGCGGTTCGAATATCATCCGGAGAATGCCGGGACGCCGTATGAGGTGCTACTGGGACGTCTCGGGTACCACGAGGCGAGGTACCGGGATCTGCTCGACACCGACTGGTTCGCGACGATCGACAAGGACGAGATCAATCAGGATTGCGTCTACTTCTCAGCGACCGGTCAGGTGGCCTGCGACGAGTTTCTGACCTACTGGCAGACGCACGGACTGGAGTTCGGCGATGCGGGCGTGTCATATCGCGAATCGCTGGCACTTTTCGGATACCCGATCTCTCAGCCGTTCGAGGATCCTGATACCGGGCTCGTGACCCAGTATTTCGAGCGAGCCCGCTTCGAGGTTCATCCGGACAATCCGGAGGAGTATCGGGTTCTTCTCGGGCGGCTCGGTGCGGATATTGTGGGAAGTCGGGATTGGTAGGCGGAACGGGTGGGGGCAGGTCGATTGGCCCTCACCACCGGCCCCTCTCAGATCCTTCGGCAGGCTCAGGACAGGTCCTGGGAGAGGAGAGAAAGTTGCTCAGTTATCTTCTCGATGGTGACACGGGCGGAGCGCTGGATCGCCTGGCGTTTGGCTGTTTGCTGACGGGCGAAGCGTGGCCCGGCCAGGATGCCGCGTAACCGGGCACGGGCGGCTGGTTCGCGAGCATGACTGATTGCGTCGAGCATCTGTCGAGACTGGTGTCTGAGGAATCGTCGCCAGATCGGTGACTGAATCTCATCCGGCAGGTTCTTGGCAAGCACGGCGAACGTGTTCCGCGCGACATAATACGAGGCCAGCGCTCCGCCACCGGTTGCTGAGAGGTGATGCTTTACGCGGGCAGTCGGCACGTAGACGATGTCCCAGCCGAGCAGTCGGAGTCTCCAGCCGAGGTCGATGTCTTCGCAGTACATGAAGAAATCGGCGTCGAACGGATCACCGTTGATCCGGCCAGCATCATTGAGGGCTTCTCGTCGATAGAGTGCAGCCGCGGCACAGGCGGAGAAGACCGATTCTTCGGTGTCGTACTGGCCCTCATCCCGTTCCCAGACACCGCGGCTGTTGGGCAGACCCGCCCATGAGAAGGTATCTCCGGCTGCGTGGATCCGGCCGGAACCATCAGCCAGCAGAATCTTGCTGGCGAGCGCTGCCGCGTGTGGATGGCGCTCCATCCCGGCGAGAAGACCCGCCAGCCAGTCCGGTTCAGGAATGGCGTCGTTGTTGAGCAGAGCGACGAACTCCGCACTCCCGGCAGCAATTCCGGCGTTACAGGCCGCAGCAAAGCCCTGATTGCCGGGTAGCCGCAGATAGTCGAATTCGGGGAACTCCGTGGACATCATCCGGTCGGTGTCGTCGGTTGATCCGTCGTCAACCACAACCACGCGAACTCCCGATGCGCTCTGCTTTTGCACCGCGAGCAGGCAGGTTCTGAGGTGTTCCCTCCCGTTGTAGGTCGGGATGATGAGATCGACAAGACTCACCCGGCCAGCTCGCTTCGTCGGTGGAGATATCGCTCCAGGGCGTCGTGCCAGTGGGGGAGCTCGATCCCCAGCCCGGCAGCTGCCATGTTGTCGAGCACTCCGTTGGCCGGTGGAGTGGCGGCACGTTTGAACTGGCTGCCCGGAATAGGTTCTGTCGGTGTTTCGACCCCGGAAAGTTCGAATATCTTGACAGCCCATTCGTGCCAGCTTGCCGTTCCCGCATTAGTGACATGGTAGGTGCCGAAAGCTCCAGACTGGATCAGTTGCAGGATGCCGAGAGCCAGGTCTCCGGCATAGGTCGGGTTCCCGTACTGATCATCAACGATGGTCAGTTTCGGGTGCTGGGTGGCGAGTCGGAGCATTGAGTTGACGAAATTGTGCCCGGTTTCGTCGTAGACCATCGCCGTCCGTACGATGTAGTGCTGCGGATTCAGCGATGACACCGCGTGTTCTCCGGCCAGTTTCGACGCTCCATAGAGACTGATCGGGTTCGGCGTGTCGAACTCCAGATAGGGGCGTTCCAGCGAGCCATCGAACACGAAATTCGTTGATACGTAGACGATCGGAGTCCCGGCTGAGGCACTGGCCGCGGCGACGTTCTGGGTGCCGAGTCCGTTGATGCGGTGGGCCAGCTTTGGATCGTGCTCGCAGCCATCGACGTCGGTCATTGCTCCGGCATGGATCACCAGATCGGGTCTGGACTCGGCGATCGCACTCGCCACTGCGCGGGCATCGGTCGCGTCGAGTTCGGCCGAACCGGGAGCGGTTATCTGATGCTGAGCCGATCCCAGACGGGTGATTGCTCGTCCAAGCTGGCCGGTGCCACCGGTGACCAGCAGATTCATTAGACATCCTCTCGCTCAGATCGTGACTGATTGGCCCGGATACCGTGTGCTCCACTACCATAACGGCCTGGAAACCCGTATGCTGAGCGGGATTTTACCTGTCCGTGAGGCCCTGATGGCGTGGAACGAGAGAATTGGTGATGAGTGGAGCGAATTCGTTCGATGTCGTAGTCGCCGGAGGTGGCACATCCGGGGCGGCTCTGGCTGGACTTCTGGTGGAAGAACACGGCCTGAATGTATGCCTGATCGAGGCTGGACCGGATTACGGGAATGACCCGGACGCATGGCCCCCGGAGTTGCTGAACGCGTC
>SLFF01000055.1 GCA_007124395.1 Thermomicrobiaceae bacterium
AGTACCGTCGCCGCCGACGGCTATCACCAGATCGGCTTCATCGGCGGCGATTTCGGCAAGGTCTCGCTCTTCACCAGCAAATGTGCTGAAGCGAAACTCAACGTCATAGGTCTGCTCGAGCATTTTTCCAAGGAACCAGGCCACCTTGTCGCTCGGCAGGCGACCTGTGTTGGGGTTCATAATGGCGATGGCCCGGGTGCGCTCAGACATGTGTCGAGTTATTCCTCGACTCGGAATCGCAGTGTTGCACCGATGCCACCAAGCTTCCCAATCTGTTCCTGCTGATCTTCCTGGTCGATCACCGCGATGCTCGCTCCCTGCTCGAATGCAGATGTGATCAAGGCAGGGATAACGTTGTCCATATCGCGGATATCGCTTGCCTGGCAGTAGGAGCATGTGTTGCCCTCAGCAGGGGTTACGCTCATCGCTCCGCAAGACTGACAGACGATTCCGCTCGAACGGACCTCATGATCCACGATCAGATTCATCACCTGTCCGCGCTGGAGGGCTTCCATCGTAGCAGCGAGTCCCTTGACTCCCAGATCTCTGGCTGCGGATTCGGACTCCACCGCGTCGATGAGACGCTGCTTCCGGTCCGTGATGTGCTGCTCCAGCACGTCCATCGAGTTCTGCCGGACGTCGTTGATGTTCGCTTCCATGAGTATCCGGACGTGGCCGATTACTCGATCCGTCACGTACTGATGGAGTGTCTCTTCAAAACCCGAGACGACTTCTTCTGGACCACCAAGGATCAGGTGGTGATACTCGTTGTTCTCGAGCATGTCGAACAGTTGCTGTGCGACTCGCTTGAAGTGTCGATGTACATGATCCTCGATGTGCCGCTCGTAGCGGGACTGCGACCAGCCACCCTGATCATGCTGCCCGGGAACTTCGTCATCTTCGAGTTGGGAATGCTCTTCTATTTCGTCGAGCTTCCCGATGAGCATCCGTGCGTGATTCCGGGAGATAATGCAGGTGCAATAGGGCGCATAGTCCTCAATCAGCCGGATGAGCGGCGCAATGTTGGCGCGTTCATCGACGATCGCCGAAGATTCAATTGTGTCTGGCATCGAATATGAGGCCAGAATCCCCTTGCCTGGTGTGGCGAACAGGGCAACACCCCGTCCGTACTTTGTCGAGTTGTCTCGAATGTAGATTCGGATATCTTCGAACAACTCATCGAATTCATCCGGCAACTCTTTGCCTGCTTCATGTTTGTACCGCTGGTCGGCGGACCGGAGCAAATTCTTCAACTTGATGTTGTAGTCCGTGTCGTTGGAGTCCTGAAACAGCGGAAGGTACAGACTGAGTAGCTGTCCCTTCGGGCTGTCGAGTTTGCTGATTTTTTGCAGGTCTGAACGCTTGATCACGCCCGGCCTCCTACTTCTGTCGTCTTGATCAGAACTGATTTTGTCGTGCGAGACGTGTGTGGGGAGCTTAGCTAGGCTTCTAGCTCCTCTGGGCCAAACATCTTCTCGACAATGAAATTCGCCAGCCAGGCGGCTGCGGCTGCCAGCACGATATTCAGAATCGCTCGTACTACGTTACGGGCCATTGGTCTTCTTCCCTCCCAGCCAGCGTCGACCCATCCGGTCGACTAAGTCTCTCGCATTGCGCGGAATCGCCGTGCAGGTCGAATTCGTCACTTGATGTTGGAGCGCATGAATCCTGCCGTGACTCAGTGTAGCACGGTCCATTCAATCCGCTGTTTACTCCTCGAACGCGGGATGCCGACGCCGGTCGGCGGTGGAGTCTCGCCAGCCGGTCACAATGCCGGCGATCAGGAGTCCTGAGAAGGCGATTACCGGAACAATCAGCACGTCAATCAGCGTGATTCCGGCGAAGAGTTCAACGTTGAACGGTGGAATGAAACTGAACGGCCAGACGAACGGTGTCGAGATCGTCTTGATCAGCCTGGGAACGGTTCCGGAATCGGATCCCGGGACCATCAATGCTGGGAGGCGCGTAATCATCAGGGTAACCAGGAGTGCGGTTGTGTTGAGGATCAACGCTCTCAACACATCTATGTTGCTCAGATCGATCCGTGGCGTTCGAGCTCTGGGTGGACGCATCATGATGACTGTCGATCGATCAGGTTGGCCAGTTCATCGACGATCCGGCGAGCCAGCTCGTGCTTGGTGACCATTGGCAGATTCTCCGGTTCGGCATCCGGCTTGAAAAAGATCGCCTGGTTGTCGTCCGAGCCCATCGCCTGACGTGCGTCATTGGCGATCAGCAGACTGGCGCCCTTGCTGACGAGCTTCTTGCTGGCGTACTCGACCAGATTGGTCGTTTCAGCAGCAAAACCGACCTTGATCAATCCGGGGCGATCGATGGTGGCGAGGATATCGACGGTTCGGGCCAGTTCGATCGTCAGATCGTCATCGGACTTCTTCATCTTTTCAGCCCCGACGTCTTTTGCGGCGTAATCGCCGACTGCAGCCGCCATGATTAGTGCATCCGCGCTGGAAGTGGCATCGGAGACCGCCGCATACATGTCGGCAGCGGAAGCCACATCGATAACATTGGCGCCAACCGGCGGGTCCAGATGTTGAGCAGATGTCACCAGCGTTGTGTCAGCACCCGCATCCACGAGCGCCTGGGCGATCGCGTAGCCCATCAGCCCGCTCGAGCGATTGGAGATGAATCTGATGGGATCGAGCGGCTCCCTCGTTGCACCAGCCGAGATGACGACATGTTTGCCAATCAGTCGACCTTTGTGCTGCCCGAGGATCTGGCGAATGGCGCCGAAAATGGTCTCTGGTGGCACCAGACGACCATGCCCGATAATTCCTGAGGCCAGTTCCCCATCGTCTGGTCCGATAATGTGCGCTCCGCGATCGCGCAGTGTCGCAAGGTTGGCCTGGGTAGCCGGGTGCAGGAACATGTGATGGTCCATCGCCGGCGCCAACAGGAGCGGGGCAGGGGAGGCGAGCGCGCTCACGCTGAGCATATCGTCGGATAGTCCGTGTGCGAGCTTGGCGATCGTATTGGCTGTGGCGGGAGCCACTACCATAATGTCCGCCTGTTCAGCGAGCGTGACGTGCCCTGACTCGGCGTCGGTCCATTGCTCGATGACATCGGTGCGAACTGGCTGACGGGTCAGCGTCTCGAAGGTGAGGGGTGTGACGAACGCCTCGGCTGCTCGAGTCATCACCACATCGACCCGACTTCCCGCTTTCCGGAGAAG
This sequence comes from Thermomicrobiaceae bacterium, assembly GCA_007124395.1. Taxonomy (GTDB): domain Bacteria; phylum Chloroflexota; class Chloroflexia; order Thermomicrobiales; family Thermomicrobiaceae; genus SLMJ01. Next base: position 3,191 of record SLFF01000055.1, read on the forward strand.
CCGAACCAGTTCGATCGTTTTGTAGGCGGCGATTCCGCCAGATACTCCGAGCAGAACTCGCGAGTCTTTCAGAATGGATGGAATCACCTGCATTGCCCTTTACTCATGTCGGTGTCATCGCCGATTGCAATTCGCTTCCGGTGTCAGAGCGGATTGCCGCGCCCTTCTCGCACCAGTCGCTTGAATCGGGTTTCGACAACGGTGCGGATCTCGCGGAACCCATCCTCGAGCCTCGGAAGCGCAAACCACATCACGCCGAGGGCGAAGAGCGATCCGGTCAG
>SLFF01000021.1 GCA_007124395.1 Thermomicrobiaceae bacterium
CATCGCGTTGCGCGAGTCGGGGCGGTTGAACGTCAGCCAGGCAACCGCTCCACGCTGCTCGTAAATGACATCGTTGGTCTTGATCTCCATGAACCCTCCAGATGTGAATCACTCGTCAGTCAGATCGTGGATCGTCGTCTGCTAGTCATCAGCTGCGCGCGACGGCAGCGTTCCCCGCAGGATAATGCCTGCTGCGTCGAGTTCTTCGATCTCCTCAAGACTCAGCCCCGCATCCTGAAGAACGACATCGGTATGCTGGCCGAGAATCGGCGGCGCATGGTCGATGCCGACCGGTGTATCAGTGAACTTGACCGGCAGCCCGAGCAGCTTGATCGGGCCGATCATTGGATGCTCTTTCTCAACGACCATCTCGCGATGCAGGACCTGCGGGTGGGTGAGGCTCTCGGACATGTCATAGATTGGCCCGCACGGAACACCAGCCTCGTTGAGAATCTCTTCCCACTCGTCCGAGGTCTTTGCCTGAAGCTTCTCGTTGATCAGCTCGATCAGGGCGTCCCGATTCTCGAACCGGCCGCCGTTGGTGGTAAAGCGATCATCCTCCAGCAGATCTTCGGCGCCAATCAGACGGCAGAAGATCGGCCAGCGCTTATCGCCAGTCGCCCCAATTGTGACAAAGCCGTCCTTTGTCTGGAACACGCCGTATGGGGTGTTGATCGGGTGATGGTTTCCGGCTGGTGGCGGAACGCCGTCGCCGTTCAGATAGCGCACGGCCTGAAACCCGAGCGTGCCAACCATGCTCTCCATCAGTGAGGTGTTAATCTGCTGACCACGTCCAGTTCGCTCGCGAGCATGAAGCGCTGCAAGCACGCCATAGGCTCCCAGAATACCGGTCAGCAGATCGGCAATCGGGATGCCAACGCGGGTCGGCTCCTGGCCCGCGAAGCCAGTCACTCGCTGAAGGCCGGAGAATCCCTGAATGATCTGATCAAGCCCGGGACGATTGGCATACGGACCATCGGCTCCGAAGCCGGAGATCGAGCAATAGATGATGCCCGGATTGGTCTGGCTGATTTGCTCGTAGCCAATGTTCAGGGCTTCCATGACGCCCGGCCGGAAATTCTCCACCACCACATCGGCGGTGGCCGCCAGTTTCCGGAAGACTTCCTGGCCCTCCGGCACCTTGGTATTCAGGCAGACCGAACGCTTGTTTCGGTTAGCGGAGAGAAAGAACGCGCTCTCGTCACCAACCCACGGCGGACCAGCTGAGCGGCCGTCATCACCGCCCTCGATACGCTCGACTTTAACGACATCGGCGCCCAGGTCACCCAGCATCATGCCGCAGGTCGGTCCCGCGAGATGACGGCCCAGATCGAGGACCCGGATTCCACTCAGCGGCTTCACGGATTCATCAGTGCTGTTGATCATGGCTAATGCTCTCCCTCCACGCATAACAGAATGTCCTGCCATTGTAGAGACTACGGCTGAATCGGCAAGACGCATCCAGTGTCGCACACCAGGCTGAATTTCGTGGTCCCCTGAACTCGCGAGGTACCGGGCGAACACGATAAATTATCTCATCTCTCTTGCGCATCTCATCCCTTGCTGCTAGTGTGTCCGATAATCCGCAGGGTCACTACAAATAACGTGTCTGGCATAGGTCAGACCGAACGTGCAGATCTGAGAGGCAACTCAGGTCTTCAGCAGTTGGAGGAGTACATGGGACAGCCGTTGTCCGACTTGACGAGGCACACCGAAAAACTCGGGACACTCGAGATGAACCGGCGACAACTCCTGAAACGCACCGCGGTGCTGGGGCTGACGATCCCGACGATGGGCGCACTGATTGCTGCGTGTGCTGAAGATGACGACGAAGTGGCCGATGACGCCGATGCAGTCGCCGAAGAACCGGAAACCGACGATGAGCCTGAAGTCGACACCGACGATGATGTCGAGGAGGACGAACCGGAGGAGACCGACGACGAGGACGAAGAAGAGGTAGAAGAGACTGACGACGAGGACGAAGTCGACGAGCCAGCCGATGACGATGAACTCCCAGAAGAGGAGCGATACGGCGGCAGTCTGTATGCCACGATCGTCGGCGATCCGCCGCAGCTGGACATGATGGCCGGAACCCAGATTCTGATGCGCTACGTGGCAACTCACATGGTCGAGAATCTGTTCACCCGGGACGACGAATTTCAGATCATCCCGGATCTGGCCGATACCCATGAAGTGAGTGATGACGGCATGACCAACACGGTGGTCATCCGGGAAGGTGTTACCTTCCACAACGGCGAGGATATGACCTCGAGCGATGTGATTGCCTCGATCGAACGATTCATGGACATCAGCGGTATGGGCAACACTTTTGCCGAATCAGTCGACGATGTCGAAGAAATCGATGACTACACCATCGAAGTCCATATGAACACCCCGCTCGGTACGTTTGCGCCAATGCTGGCGAGCCACATGGGCGGCGGCTGCCCGATTTACCCGGCTTCGGTGATTGAAGAATCCGAAGAGGGAATGCCGATCAACGATGTGGTCAGCACCGGCCCGTACAAGCTGGTCGAGTGGGTGCCGGACACCCATGTCCACATGGAACGGTTCGAAGACTATGCTCGCCGCGACGAAGAGCCGATGGGCTATGGTGGCGGCAAGAAGCAGTATGTGGACGAGATCTTCTTCGTACCGGTGCCGGACGAGGCGTCACGGATTGCCGGTATCCAGGCTGGCGACTTCCACTTCCTGGACGACATCTCGCCCGATCATCTCTCAACCTTCGAGAACGATGACAACGTGATCGCCGAACCGGAACCCTTCACCTGGATGTCCCTCGTGCTCAACACGCAAGAGGGCATCATGTCCGACATCCGGATGCGCCAGGCACTGCAGGCCTGCCTCAACCACGAAGAAATCCTGCGCGCAGGCTACGGTGACCACTTCCGGCTGGACCCAAGCCTGATCCTGCAGGAGATGGTCTGGCACACCGAATCCGGTGGAGAGCTCTACGATCAGCGCGATCCGGACAAAGCTGAACGCCTGATGGAAGAAGCCGGATACGACGGCGAGGAGATAACCTTCCTCACCACGAACGAATATCAGGACCGCTACAACGCCTCACTGATGGCCGCGCAGCAGATGCGCGACGTCGGCATGAACGTTGTCGAAGACGTCTACGACTGGGCCACGGTGGGTGAACGACGTGCCGATCCCGAGCTGTGGGATCTCTTCTACACCAGCATCGGCGGGATCGATCCGGCGCTGACGGTCTTCGTTGCCAGCACTACCTGGCCAGGCTGGTGGGATACCGAACGCAAGGTCGAGCTCGCTGCCCAGCTGCGGCAGGAGACCGATTTCGACGCTCGCTATGAACTCTTCGAGGAGCTTCAGGCAGTCTTCTACGAAGAAGTACCGGTCATCAAACTGGGCGATATCTACCAGATCTACGCCCGTTCAGCCGAGTTGCGCGGATTCGTCCCGTTGATCCAGCAGA
>SLFF01000080.1 GCA_007124395.1 Thermomicrobiaceae bacterium
CCCTCGACTGGAAGATCGGCTCGACTCCACTGCGATCGTTTCCACCACCATCAAAACGATCGGCATCGGCGAATCCGCCGCCGAGGATATGGTTAAAGACATCATTCATCGAGGCAACCCGATTGTCGCCACCTACGCCAAGAACGACGGCGTTCACATCCGGATCACGGCTTCAGACGTCGACCGGGCTAAGGCGCAGGATCTGGTGGATCGTACGGAAGCAGAGATCCGGGAGCTCTTCGGCGCTCACGCCTACGGCAACCTCGACACCCGACTCGGGCACGCGATTCTCGCTCAGTGCCAGCGTCGAGGAACGGCAATCCGGGTACACGAAGCCGGGTCAGCCGGACGAATTGTCAACCTTCTGGCTGAGGAGTCCGAGCTCGCCGGATGGTTCGCTGGCGGAGTTGCCGATCAGTTCGCTGATGCCGCTATGAAGGCCGGGATCACGCTCGACGCCGAAGATGCGCCGATCGAACTGGCACGCCAACTGGCGCAGGCCGGTGGGAACAGTCCGCAGTCTGCGCTTATCGCTGTGGTCGCCCGCGCCGGTGAACCGATCGACGAAGAGCGCTTCGCGGGAGACATCGCATTCTGCCTGAATCTCGATGGCACCCTGCACGAGCGCACTCATCGTGTCGAAGCGAACCACTCGGAGCTTCGCCGACGGGCTGCACTCTGGGCTAGCGAGTTTCTCCACGTCACGCTGGCAACAGCCTGACCCAATCCGGGACAACTGCAAAGCTACTCTTCCGGAATGGATCGCCAATCACGGCGCAGGCCGTATCTTTGTGCTCGCCAGATCAATCCAGCCGGATAGCCCACCATCTTGGCAACATCGCCAGCACCTCGCAGAAACGCAGTGAGTGTCGTCATCCGGGCCGTTTTGGTCAGGCTGCGATCTGAGCGCACCCAGAGCCGCTGTACCGGTCTGCGTAGATAGGCAACCGCGCCAGCCAGCACCAGCAGTCGCCATATTGGGAATCGAACCATTACCAGCGACGGAAGCACGACCAGATAGGTCAGATACCTGATCAGGTGACGCTTCCAGAACAATCCAGCCTTCCCATCACCACGTGCGTAGCGGTAGTACTGCTTCCAGTAATCACCGAGATTTGTGCGAGGCCTGAACGAGACCGTCGCCTCAGAAACGAAGCTGAATCGCGCTCCAGCTCGTTTCATCCGCAGATCGAACACCACATCCTCACAGTAGTCGAGCCATTCCGGATACTGCATCCCGGCATCGAACCAGCTCCGCCGAAAGGCCACTGATCTACTCGATGGGAGAAAGGTCTCCGGGTCGATCTCATCGGCGTCTGGAAGCGTGGTTGCAGCCAGGGCCGCCTCGAAATCGGTCTGCGTATCGGGCACGAAGAACCCGGCAGCGACATCGATTCCTTGAGATCGATCCTCGAACGGCCTGACCAGATGTTCCAGCCAGCGATCGTCCAGCACGGTTCCGGCATCGGTGACCGCGACAATAGCGCCGCTCGCGCGACTGAGCGCGATGTTTCGCCCACGGGAGATATTGGCACCTTCCGCGATGATCGTCACCAGCGGAAGCTTGGCCTGCCACTCCTGCAGGATTCTCAAGCTGTCATCCGTTGAGCCACCATCGACAACGATGATCTCATCGGGTGGCCGGGTTTGACGCGAAATGGAGGCAAGCAAGCCCGGCAAGGAACCCGCTTCGTTGACAATGGTGGTGATGAGGCTGACGTTCACCGAACTCGGCGACCTACCACTCATCGGGATACTCCCGCTCGAACGCTTCGAGAATCACATCCTGTCGCTCGATCATCTCGCGCCGGGAGTCCGGATCGAGATCATCATACCCGGCGATGTGCAGCAAGCCATGCAGGCACAGATAGGCCACTTCTCGAGCCCTCGAATGGCCCGCATCGCTTGCCTGAACGGCCGCGGTATCCACCGAGACGGCGATATCCCCGATATACCCACCGGGCTCTTCATCAGAAGGAAACGTGATCACGTCTGTGGCACCCGGGATGTCCATGTACTGCAGATGGAGTTCGGCAATCTCATCGTCAGTGCAGAGCCAGATTCCGAGTTCGCCCCGGATCTGCTCATGGTCGGCGGCGAAACTCATCAGATGGGCCAGGCGCTTCAGATCTGGAGTTGCCCCGCTCGCCGTTACATTGATTCCCGTGAAGAAAGGCGTTCCCGGCATCAGTTCGACTCAGCAGTGGCGACGTCGGATGCGGTCTGGCCCCTGGCTCGTCGAGACGACTCCGGGTATTCGATACGCGGATGATAGACACCTTCGAGAATCGAGATGAAGATCCCCTTGATGTCCTCGATCTGCTTGATCGTAAGATCGCATTCGTCCAGTTGTCCATCGTCGATGCGATCCCGAATGATTCCGTCGACGATACGGTCCAGCTTGGAACGCTTCACCGTCTCTCCAGCGGCCTCATCGACGGTCTCCTCATACAGGGAGCCACTCTGCGACATCGCGCGCACGGCGGCTTCGACACTGTCAGCCAGGAGAATGATCCCTGCTTCCTTCGTCTGAGGTTTCGGACCCTCATACCGGAAGTCCGCTTCTTCCACATCCTCACCAGACTTGACGGCCTGGTTGTAGAAATACTTCACCAGTGTCGTTCCGTGGTGTTGCTCGATGACATCCACGATCGGCTTCGGCACCCGTGCCTTTCTCGCCATGCGGACCCCGTCTGCAACGTGGTCCAGGATGATCTGGGCACTGCTTCGCGGGTCGAGCGAATCATGAATATTGGAGCGGTTGGCCTGATTTTCAATGAAAAACGTGGGACGCATCAGCTTACCAATGTCGTGATACATCACTGCAACCCGGGCGAAGAGCGGATCACCACCAACACGCTCGGCAGCACTTTCCGCCAGATTGCTGACGACGATGCTGTGATGATAGGTTCCCGGGGCTTCTCGTGTGAGCCTGTAGAGCAAAGGCTGATTTGGATGAGCTAGCTCCAGCAACTGGAGGTGAGTCGTAATGCCGAACATCGTCCCCAGCAAGCTGAAGAACAGGAACGTCAGACTGGCGGAGAGCGCACCATTGACCGCCGAGCTGACCAGCAACGAGCCGGCATTCGGCATGTCCAGATTGCCTTCCATCAGGTGGAAGAGTGAGGCAGCCACGAACGTGGTAGCCCCAACTGACAGGCCCGCAAAGAGGAACGTCACCGTTCGCTCCGCACGCCAGATAACGGCGGCACCGGCAACGGCGGCCAGAATGGTTACGAACGCGATCTCGAACATGGATCCGCTGACGATACCCAGATACAGGCCCACAAATCCGCCGACAACGACGGCAAAGTGGAAATCGATGAGGATCGCCAATAGCATGATTGCTGCGGCTGCCGGGAACATATAGAGCAAGTCTTCGTTCACCAGCACGAATCGACCGGCGACGAGCGGCACCGCGACGACCAGCGCCACCAGCAGCAACTGACGGGA
>SLFF01000312.1 GCA_007124395.1 Thermomicrobiaceae bacterium
CCTGTGCGTGCTGGACCAGATCCGGTATAGCTTTCTGGATAATCTGGTTGACCGCCTGGGCTCCCAGTGATCCACCGGTGACGTAGACGACAGGAAGATCTCTGGTGAACCCGAAAAGCGTGAGGCCACGGTCGGAATCTCCACTTTTCAGGCCACCTCTCACAGGATTTCCGGTAATGATGACACGGTCACCGGCGCTGGAAAGGAGTTCACGTGTCTGTGTATATGCCAGGGCGATCCTGTCCGCCAGGCGTGCGTTGATCTTGTTGGCCAGTCCGATGGTCGCGGTCTGCTCATGGGTAATGCTGGGGATTCCGGCCATCCAGGCGGCGACGACGGTCGGCACGCTGACGAATCCGCCGGTACTGAACACAACATCTGGCTGCAGGGAGCGCAGCAGAAGTCGCGCTCTCAGAATCCCGAACGGTATGCGAATCGCATCCAGCAGGGTATGAATCGAGAAATAGCGCCGGAGTTTGCCGGTCGGTATCGCATGAAACAGGATCTGCTGTTCGCTAGCGGTCTGCTTTTCGATTCCTCCGGACGATCCGATCCAGGTGAGTTCGACATCTGCACGCTGTCTTAGCACGCTGGAGACCGCAATGGCGGGCTGAACGTGCCCCCCGGTTCCACCCCCGGCTATGACGATTCTCGTCGGTCTATCGGTCACGTTACCTCCTGAACGCACAATCAGTGGTGATTCTATGGGTTGGCGCTCCGGGCGACAACCAGCGGCGTCAGTATTGCGTGCTAGAATTGCGCGTGTTCATCACACGCCGCGTGGTTGAAGACGATCACGCGTCGATCTGAAGAATGTAAAGGCCAACTCATGACTACACGTGAAAACGAGCTCAAAGCAATCGAACAGCAACTCAAGAGTGATCTCGCCGATGCTGAGAAGGAAATCGAGCAACTCGATGATCAGGTTCGCGATTTTGGCGAAACCTCTGAACTCGCCGAGGGTGCTGACAACCATCCGGGAGATGACTCGGACAGACTGACCGAGCAGCAGCGACTGTTGACGATTCGCGGTCAACTGGCCGAGCGCAAGGCAGACATCGAACATGCGATCGAGAAGGTCGCGTCAGGTGAGTTCGGCGTCTGCGAACGATGCGGAAACCAGATTCCATCCGGACGACTCGAAGCGCTCCCGTTTGCCCGCTACTGCGTTGATTGCCAGGAGATCCTCGATCGAGATCGCGTGGAGACGGTGTGAGTCGAGTCCTGAGCAAGCCGTCGGTGGCGATTCTTTTCATTGTAGCCACGGTCATCGTCATCGCAGATCAGATCACAAAAGTCGTTGCGATCGACCGAATAGGACCCGACGAAGGACGACCAGTCGTTACCGTCATTCCGGGAATTCTCGACTTTCGCTACGTCGAAAACACCGGCGCAGCCTTCGGCATTTTTCAGGACAACACGACTATTCTGATTTTCGTTTCTATCGGCGTGGTGGCGATTCTCGCCGCCGTGTTCTGGAAACTCATCCTGTATAGCCGATTGCTGGCGTTCGCCTTCGGGCTCCAGTTCGGCGGTGCAATCGGCAATCTCATCGACCGGATCCGGCTCGGCTACGTAGTGGACTTCGTAGATGGACCACTGCTTCCGGTCTGGAACATCGCGGATGCTGGCATAACCGTAGGCGTGACGATTCTGGCGCTGGTGTTGTTGTTCATCCCGGATTGGTCAGATCCCGACGGAACGAAACGCACGGAGCAGACTGGCGATCATGCCGAGCCTGCCGATGAATCTGAATCAACCGGAGCGCAGGTGCACGGCACCCAGGAGAACAGACCATGATTCAAGGAACCCGAGACGCCGTCCGCATTGTGCTTGACGTACTCGAATCGGAAGATAGCGATCGACTGGACCGTGTTGTTGCCGGCAGGGTTCACGACATCAGCCGATCATACGCCCAGCAGTTGATGAAGTCTGGCGACGTACTGGTCAATGGAGATACGGTGAAGCCGGCGCACCGGGTTCGACCGGGGGATAAGGTGGAGATCCATCTCCCGCCCGTCGCGGAACCTGAAGACCTTCCGCCGGACTATCTGCCGATTCCAATCATCTACGAAGATGATGATCTGATGGTGTTCGACAAGCCGCCGGGAATCGTAACTCACCCCGCTCCGGGGCACGAGCGCGGCACGCTCGTCAACGCCCTACGGGCGATCCGGCCGGACCTGCGATTCAACAACGAACGCCTGGGAGTTGTGCATCGACTGGACAAAGACACCTCTGGACTCATCGTGGTGGCCAAGCACGAAGAATCCCGATTGTGGCTGCTGCATCAATGGCAGGAGCGTCAGGTGGTCAAGCGGTACATCGCGCTGGTGCAGGACCCGATCGAGGAGAACAGGGGAACCATCGACGCGCCGATCAGCCGTGATCCGAACAATCGGAAGCGTATGGCCGTGGTTCGGGAAGGCCGCCCGGCTGTCAGCCATTTCGATGTGATTCAGAGGTTCGCCGATTCGACACTGGTAGACATCCATATCGAGACCGGCCGGACGCACCAGATTCGCGTGCATATGGCCTTTATCGGACATCCAGTTGTAGGCGATTCGACCTACGGTCGGAAACGATTCAGTGTCGAGGTGCCTCGACAGTTCCTGCATGCTGCTTATCTGAAATTCGAGCTTCCTGGTAATCGTGGCCCGCTGGAGCTCGAGACCCCGATTCCCAACGACCTGCAGACGGTGCTGGACGCGTTGCAAGCTGTATAGATCCCGGGAGGAACTATGGAGAACTCGCGAGGTCAGCAGCATGTCTCGCAGATCCTGCAATCTGTAGTGCGTCAACTCGATCCCAGAAAGCAAGTGTCTGACGCGCTGGAGTTCGACGATGACGGCGGATTGCGCGTCAGCGGTGTTTCATCAGCGGTTCCCTGTACTGGCAAGCTGATCGTCGTTGCGGTAGGGAAAGCATCCATCCCGATGGCTGCCGGAGCCCTCGATGTCCTCGGGAATCGAATCTCTGACTCGCTGGCGATCACCAAAGCAGGAATCGAATCCCCGTTTCAGCCCCCAGAGTCACTGACCGTAATGGAAGCCGATCATCCGGTGCCCGCGCAATCGAGCCTCGCCGCCGGAGCCGCAGTTCGGGAACAGGTTGACGGTCTGGGTGCCGATGACGTGGTTCTGATGCTCATCTCGGGTGGCGGGTCTGCCCTGCTCGAAGATCTGGTGGATGGAGTATCGCTGGACGATCTTCAGCAGGCCACTGATCACATTCTTCGAGCCGGAGCCACAATCAATGAGCTCAATGCAGTTCGGCGACGAATCAGCCGGCTCAAGGGTGGAAGACTTGCCCGGCTAGCTGCCCCGGCGACCGTGGTGAATCTGATCGTCTCGGATGTGCTCAATAGCCCGCTTCAGGATATCGCCCGCGGCCCGACGGTCGAGCCGCCCGAGGTGGACGAAACGTTCGCTGCCGTC
>SLFF01000414.1 GCA_007124395.1 Thermomicrobiaceae bacterium
CAGAGTATACGCATATCCCCAAATCATTTCATGCAAAAACAATATCCAGTTGTCGGAGTGATTGATGCGAGCAGGTCATGTCACATAAGGCAGTGAATTTGTGTCTCAGCAGGAGTTCGTGATGGTACTGGCGTTGCAAATCCTCATTATGCCCCCATGCTGCATGTAGTTCTACAGTTAGAATTCGGAAACACACCTGTCATACGGTTTCGCATTGACAGGAGAATTACCCTGTGCTTAGTATTACGCCACTACCAGTCATGGTTGACGCGAACAACCTAATATTTCCAATGTGAGAATTGGGGGTGATAGCGTCATCTGATTGTGTTCGATGAGGAGCAGGGGTATCCAGTGGCGGATACACCACTAATAGCGCCCGCAGCATTTCGGCATCAGGGCCTGATGGTGACGGGTTGAGGAGGAATACGGACTTTATGGCTGATCGACGAGCGCTTGACGCGCTGACGAACGACGTACTCGAGGGCAAACTCGACCGCCGCACACTGCTGAAACGGGCGGCGATTCTGGGTGTCACCGCTCCAACACTGGCTGGCCTGATTGCTGCCTGTGAGGACGATGATGGCGATGATAGCGACGATGGCGTCGCAGCCGATCCCGGAGACGATGAAGAACTCGATGATGAAGAATTGTCGGACCTCGATGATGAAGACGTTGTTCCCGAGGACGCGGAAGTCGATATCGAAGAGGTAGGCGAAGTCCCACGCGAGCGAACGTTGTTCCTGCGTTGGGGAGGTCAGGAAGGCCGCTTCGTCGATCATGACCTCTGGAATGGCTACGCGATTGGCGCCAACCACCAGAACGGCCTGGGAATCCTCTACGAACCGCTGGCGTACTACAGTGCCTTCGCTGACGAAACCTATCCCTGGCTGGCCGAAGACTGGGAATACAATGATGACTCCACCGAGCTGACACTCAATCTTCGCTCAGGAATCGAGTGGAGCGATGGCGAACCCTTCACGGCAGACGATGTCGCCTTCACGCTGAACCATCTGGTGGAGATCGGTTCGGAAGTTCGCTGGGGAACCGATGTGCAGCAGTACGTCGAATCGGCCGAAGCCGTCGATGACACGACCGTGCACATCACTTTCAATGTCCCGGCGCCGCGGTTCATGTTCTTCATGACCTACAAGTACGACATTGGCCTCTACATCATTCCGCAGCACATCTACGAGGGCGAAGACTGGAGCACATTCACCTGCTTCGACCTCGAAGAAGGACTGCCAGTGACTACCGGTCCCTGGGAAGTCGTCTTCTCCTCACCTGAGCAGAAGATCATCGACCGGCGTGATTCCTGGTGGGCGATCGACCAGGGTCTCGTTGATGACCTGCCAGGTCCAGAGCGCGTTGTCTATCTGCCGTTCGGTGATGAAACCGGCGTTGCCCAGCAGCTCATCACGGATCAGATCGACTGTTCGTTGGACCTTCGTCCAATGACCATCGTGCGCGTCATGGAGGACAACCCCAACGTCGTCACCCACACACTCGGAGAGCCGCCATACGGCTATGTCGACTGGTGGCCGACCGCGCTGTTCTTGAACCATGAGGAACCGCCGTTCGATGAGCTCGAAGTCCGCTGGGGAATCAGTTACTACATCGATCGTGAGCAGATGATCGAGGTGGCTTATGACGGGGCCGGAAGTGTGTCACCGTTGCCGCTACCGTCATATCCCGGACTCGAACCATACGTCGAGCATGTCAGCGACATTCTGGAAGAGTATGACACCCTCGAATATAACCCGGAAAAGGGTGATGAGATGTTCGAGGCGGCAGGCTTCCAGCGCAACGGCAGCGGTTTCTGGGAGCGCGACGGTGAAGTGCTCGAGATGACGCTCAACGGCTTCGAGGTGTTTGCCGACATCGGACCGATCGTTGCCGAGATGCTGCGTCAGAACGGCATCGACGCCGAGTACGCCCAGCCGCCCGACTGGAGTGACATGATTCAGCAGGGCAACTACCGGGCCGGATTCCAGGGCCACGGTGGTAGTGTCAGCAACGATCCATACGACACGCTCCGGCTGTTCCAGAGCGTCACCGTTGCTGTTCCAGGCGCTCACGGCGTCAACTTCACTCAATGGCAGAACGAGGAATACGATCAGATCGTCGATGAGATCGCCGTAACTCCAATCGATGATCAGGACCGTCTGATGGAGCTGTTCCACGATGCTATGGAAATCTGGATTCCGGAACTCCCGAACATCCAGATCCAGGAGTGGTATCACCGGGTTCCGATGAACACCACCTTCTGGGAAGGCTGGCCAACGGTTGAGAACGAGTACGTCAATGGCGCCTTCTGGCACCTGACGTTCCAGCTCGTCCTCAATGAGCTCCGACCAGCGCAATAATCGTTATCGTAACGGGAAGCGTCGCCAGCGGCGCTTCCCGTTCATCGCGGCGGGATCGAGGACCAGACCAGCACGTTCCTGAGCCTCTGCGGCACTCACCGTATCGATGGTTCGGGGCGTCAGTTACTACATACCCGGTCACGTCCCGCGCAATGAGGCGAGGGATCCTGTGCGACTCGACTATGTTGTCCGACGAGTATTTCTCTTCGTCGTTATCACCTGGCTCGCCGCCACGCTGAACTTCTTCCTGCCCCGGATTTCCGGTCAGGATCCAGTTCGGGAGAAACTCCTCCAGCAAGCCATGTCCGGTGGCTATGTCCATACCGGCATGGAGGATATGGTGGCCGAGTATGAGCAGAAGTTCGGTCTCGATCAGCCACTCTGGGAGCAGTACATCACCTATCTCGGGCAGATGGCACGGCTCGATTTTGGCTTCTCTATTGCCAACTATCCCCGGACTGTCTGGGCGATTCTCCTTGAATCTGTCCCGTGGACTGTTGGCCTGCTACTGACCACAACTGTCATGGCCTTCGCGATCGGTACGGTTCTCGGCGCGCTTCTCGCTTGGCCACGCGCCAGCAAGATCGTTCATTTTCTGTTTCCACCGCTGCTGACGTTGTCGGCCATTCCGTACTTCCTGCTCGGTCTGGTGCTGATCTATGTCTTTGCCTTCCAGCTCAACTGGCTCCCGCTCTTCGGTGGATATACGGCTGGGTCGTTCCCTGAATTCAGCTGGGCTCATGCGGTGGATATCCTGAGACATTCCATCCTGCCCGGTTTATCCATCCTGCTCTCCTCCCTCGGCTTCTGGGCTCTCGGGATGCGCGGCATGATGGTTACCGTTCAGGGCGAAGACTATATGACCTACGCTGAAGCGATGGGCATCAAGAACCGGACGCTCTTCTTCCACTACGCAATCCGGAACGCGCTGCTGCCGCAGACCACTCAACTCGGGCTGGCGCTCTCCACGATTCTTTCCGGCGCCATTCTCGTCGAGGTGATCTTCAGTTATCCGGGAATCGGCACCGTGCTCTATCAGGCAATCCGGCAGTTCGACTACTTCCTGCTGC
>SLFF01000503.1 GCA_007124395.1 Thermomicrobiaceae bacterium
ACGAATTCCCGCATCTCGACGTGTCACGAACTGCTGGACCATGTGCTCTGGATCAGCCAGGGGAATTGCCTCGTAGAGCATGAAACGCGGGTTGGCCAGACCTCCGAGTAACTGCGTGACCGGTTGCCCCATTGCCTTGCCGGAGATGTCCCAGCAGGCGATATCGATCGGGCTCTTGGCATAGCCATGTCCAGCCAGCGCATTGTTCATCAGTCGGTTGATTTCGTAGAGGTTGAGCGGGTCAACTCCGAGGATCGCTGCCCCGAGTTCATGCAACGCCGCCCGGGCCCCCTCGGCATGCGAGGGCAGGTAGGTTGTCCCCAGCGGACAGACCTCGCCCCAGCCGAAAACGCCATCGTCAGTGGTTATCCGGACCAGCGTGCTGGGCAATGAGGATGATCGCCGGCCATCGGACATAACGTACTCGCCATGCGCGTAGTGCAGGTCGAGCCCAAATGCGTCCACGCGATTGATCTGCATTGCCATCCCCCTGTCAGGCTATTTCAACGGCCCCAGAACGTTGGTGGACTGGATCACCGGACTGGACATCAGTGCCCCGAGAACGAAGTTCCGGGCGGATTCGATCTGCTTGCGCATCACTGCTTCGGCACAATCGCCGTCCCCGCGGATCAGTGCGTCCAGAAGTTCGTGATGTTCGTGCACCGCTTCCTCGTTCCGATCGCCCAGCATGTGGCTGAGATGATTGAGGCGTTCGGCGCGATCGAGAAGGCTAGCTACCATTTCAGCCATGATTTCGTTGCCAGAGGCGCGAGCCACCTCGACATGAAATTTCGAGTTTGCATGCAGAAAATCTTCGGCACTCTGGCGATTGCCCGGCTGATACTGTGCGGTGCCCACGCGTTCCAGATCTTTGATCTGTTCTGGAGACAGGTTGCCAGCCGCCATGCGGGCAGCTTCCGGCTCCAGCAGGAAACGCATCTGATAGACATCCTGAGCGTGTTTGAGTGTGATCGGGGCAATGGTGTAGCGCTTGGCCGAGCCGACCTGTACCAGTTGCTCCTGGTAAAGGCGCTTGACGGCGGCCCGTACCGCAGCACGACCGACACCGTACTGCTCGGCGAGCAGTTCTTCGGTGAACGGCTGTCCGGGTTCCAGTTCGCAGGTGATGATGTCGTGCTTTATCTGCTTGTATGCGTGATCGGAGAGCCGCCCGCTGCGGCTGCCGGTCGCGGATTCAGACTGCGAAGCCATGGTGGTCGATACATCCCCTCGTGCGTCGATGCCCGAGCAGCTGGGCTTGCCCTCATTTCTGAAATATCGTAACCCAAAGCGCCGGATAATGATAGACCAGTAGCCTGAAACTGTTGACACAGGCGACTGGAGGTGCTAATGTCTGTTGCATCAATCCCAGCTCGAATCCGACAGGCCAGCGCCAGCTGGTGTCGGTCGAGAAACAATGCAACAGCGATTTGTGCCATGCGTTCTCGGGGCAGGAATTCGACTCGTTATTGGACGCATGCTGACCTGGCAGAACTCCGGGTACGTCTGGTGAACCGAGTGGTGGAGATTCGGATTGGAACAGCCGGGTGACTAGCTATATTCTCAAACGACTGCTCGCGGCAATCCCGACGGTGCTCGGGATTATCACGCTTGTGTTTTTCGTGCTTCATCTCTCGCCTGGTGATCCGATTAACCTGATGATTCCCCCTGACTTGCCATCCTCGGTTCGTGCAGAACGTATCGACGACATCAACGCTCGTTACGGCTTCGATCAGCCTGTCTACGTTCAGTATTTCCAGTACCTCGGCAATATCGCCCGGGGTGATCTGGGCGAATCGCTACGTCATCAGGAGCCGATTATCGATGACTTGAAGCGGCGTATACCCAACACATTGCAACTCGGTATGGTGTCGCTGTTGATCTCGGCGACCATGGGTATCGGGCTCGGGGTGATCTCGGCGATCCGGCATGGCTCGCTAACCGATAACTTCACGATGCTCGGCGCGCTGGCTGGCGTTTCGATGCCGAACTTCTGGCTCGGCTTGCTGCTGATGCTGGCGTTCGGTCTGCATCTCGGGATCCTGCCGATCTCTGGATACGGAGGGCCGGTCTGGACCTGGGAAGGGTTCAAACATGTCCTGATGCCGGCGATCACGCTCGGCACAGCCGGAGCAGGGGTGCTGGCCCGTTTCACTAGATCGAGCATGCTCGATGTGATCAGTCAGGACTACGTCAGAACGGCCCGGGCAAAGGGTCTGGCCTACCGGACTGTCATTACCCGCCACGCACTCAAGAATGCATTGATCCCGATCGTGACGCTTCTGGCACTGGAGTTCGGAATCATGCTGGCCGGTGCGATCGTGGTGGAAACCGTGTTCGCCTGGCCGGGAGTCGGGCGCTACCTGATCGACGGAATCAACGGACGAGATTTCCCGGTGGTTCAGGCAACGGTGATGGTGATTGCGATCGGCTTCGTGCTGATCAATATCGTCACCGACGTGCTCTACACCTATATCGATCCAAGAATCCGATTCAACTAGTGCAGACTGTGACAGATCATCGCCGGCAATCCGGAGCGGCAACGGTTTATGAGACAGGGCGAACTGGATGAGTGAACAGGCAACCGCACAGAATACAAAGGTCTCGGAGACGACACTCGCGCGCGATATCCGGGTCATTCGGCGGTTCGATACCGTCAAGCGATTTGCCACCAACAAGTTCGCGGTTGTCGGATTTGCATTCCTTGCGCTCATGGTGCTGATCGCTATCTTCGCGCCAGTTGTCGCCACCCATTCGCCGACTGATCAGAGCCTGCTGACCCGACTTCAGGGGCCATCGTCCGACCACTGGTTCGGCACGGATCAACTCGGCCGGGACGTGTTCTCTCGCGTCGTCTACGGTGCGCGCTACTCGCTGTTCATCGGCGCGGGAGCAGCGCTGGTTGGCTTGGTTGCCGGACTGATCCTGGGAATGACCAGCGGCTTCTTCGGTGGCTGGATCGATATGGTCTCGATGCGCATTATCGATATTCTGCTCTCATTTCCCGGTGTCTTGCTGGCGATTCTCATCGTCAGCGTACTGGGCCCGGGCGTGGTGAATCTGATTATTGCGATTTCAATCGGGTTCACGTCGCCCGTGGCGCGTCTGGTTCGGAGTGCAGTGCTTTCGCTGAAGAATCAGGATTTCGTGCTGGCCGCAATTTCGATCGGCGCTGGCAATACCCGAATCATGAGTCGTCACCTTCTGCCAAACATCACGTCGCTGCTGATCATCTACGGAACGCTCTACTTCGCAGTTGCACTGCTGGCGGCGGCCGGTCTCAGCTTCCTGGGACTTGGCGCGCAGTCACCAACGCCCGAGTGGGGCGCCATGATCGGCTCAGGGCGTGAGTATCTTCGGGACGCATCCAACGCAACACTATTCCCGGGACTGGCGATCTTCTTCACCGTCCTGTCGCTCAACTTCATCG
>SLFF01000417.1 GCA_007124395.1 Thermomicrobiaceae bacterium
GTGGTGAACTCGCTGCGTATGCGGCCAGACCGGGTGGTCGTCGGTGAGTGCCGTTCAGGTGAGACGCTGGACATGCTTCAAGCGATGAACACTGGTCACGATGGCTCGCTGACCACAGTTCACTCCAACGGACCTCGTGATACGTTGTCCCGTCTGGAGACGATGTGTCTAATGGCCGGGTATGATCTGCCGATCCGGGCTATTCGTGAGCAGATCGCCTCTGCCGTTGATCTGATCCTCCATCAGTCGCGTATGAAAGATGGCTCCCGCCGGGTGACCTACATTACTGAGGTCCAGGGCATGGAGGGTGACGTGATCGTGCTGCAGGACGTCTTTACGTTCGAACAGACCGGCCAGGAAAACGGAAAGATCATCGGCTCCATCAAACCGACCGGTATTCGTCCGAAGTTTATCGAGCGATTCGAGAGTCACAGTATCTATCTGCCCCCGAACATTTTCGGTACGTCCTACGAGCGAATGTTCTAACGCTGTTTGTGGTGTGCCAGCCGCTAGCTGGTAATTGCTCCGGAGTCTCCCGATGGACATGTTTACGCTGACAATTCTCTTGATTGTGATCGCAGTGGCCTTGCTCATTGTCGGCATCCTGTCTCAGCGTGAAGGGATGGCTTCGGCTGACGTCGAAGAGCGATTGGAACGCTTCGGCACGCACCACTCCGCGGCGCAGCAGGAGTCAGATGAACGAGATCGTGAAGAGAGCGCGATCGCGGGCCGGGTGGGCAAGGCAGTTCAGAACCGCGATGTCGGCAAGAGCATGGCTACCATGTTGGCCCGGGCAGATATCAAAATGACCGTTGGTGAGTTCATGCTGTTGAGGCTCGGCACGACGATCGGTGTCGGACTCCTCGGGTTCGTACTTGGCCGTGGATTCACCGAGCCGCTGATTGGACTCCTGGTAGGTCTCGGACTCGGCGTCATCGGGTGGATGGGGCCGCACTGGTGGGTTTCCAGTGTTGCGAAAAAGCGGGCAAAGCAATTCAACGACCAGCTCGGCGACACCATCGGGTTGATGGCGAACTCACTGCGGGCAGGCTATTCACTTCTTCAGTGTATGGAGCTGGCTTCCCGAGAGACGCCGGAACCGATGTGCATAGAATTTCGCCGGGTGGTGCGGGAAATGGGACTGGGCATCAGCTCCCAGAACGCCATGCAACATATGTTGGACCGAGTTCCCAGCGAAGACCTGGATCTTCTGGTCACTGCTATCAACATTCAGCACGAAGTGGGTGGAAACCTGGCGCAGATTCTGGATGTCATGGGCGAAACCATCCGCGAGCGAGTCCGGATCAAAGGTGAGATTGCCGTTCTGACGTCGCAAGGACGCATATCTGGCTACATTATTACGGCACTACCAATCGGTGTAGCGGCGATGTTGTTCCTGCTCAATCCAGAGTATATGTCGACGCTGTTTGCGTGGCCGTGGATCTGCCTGCCGATTGCGGGTATCGGATTCATGGTGACCGGTTTCATCGTTATGCAGAAGATCGTTGAGATCGAAGTTTAGTCAGGTGAGATGGATGGCCGATTATGGGCGGTGAAGTCATCGCAATTGCAATCATCCTGATGATCATCATCTCACTTGGTCTGGTGGTGGTAGGCTACCGCCGGGCCAATCAGGATATCGTGATCGAAGAACGCCTTACACAGTATGGGCATCGGGAAGTCAGCTCGTTGACGGAGCTCGAGCTGGAACAGCCGTTCCAGGAACGTGTTGTGTTTCCGGTCCTCCGGCGGCTTTCCCGCCTGGGACGCCGCTTCACGCCTCGTTCGGCGATGGAGGGGCTACGACAACAACTTGTGGAGGCAGGATCCCCGTCAGGAATCGGACCGGCGGAGTATCTGGGGATTCGGGTGGCAACCGCCCTCAGCCTGAGTGGCGTAGTTCTCCTCATGTTCCTGCTCGGTGGTGCAGATCTGCTGCTCGGGTTGGGACTGTCGGCCTTCATGTTGTTGCTGGGCTATATGCTCCCGGGCTACTGGCTTAAGAGTCGGATTTCGGCCCGGAGGAAGTCAGTTCAGCAATCGTTGCCTGATGCGATCGACTTGCTGACGATCAGCGTGGAGTCTGGACTGGGTTTTGATCCGGCGCTGGCTCGCGTTATCGAGAAGTGGGACAACGAACTCACCCGGGAGTTCGGTCGTATGCTATCCGAGATTCGCATGGGTAAATCACGGCGCGAGGCGATGCGTGAGCTGTCTCAACGTGTGAACGTGGATGATCTCAACGTTTTTGTCTCATCGATGATTCAGGCTGACCAGCTTGGTGTCAGTATCTCTCAGGTGCTCCGGGTGCAATCGAAGCAGATGCGTTTGCGGCGGAGGCAACGGGCGGAGGAGCAGGCGCACAAGGCCCCGGTCAAGATGCTGTTTCCGATGGTGTTCCTGATCTTCCCTGCGCTGTATATCGTGCTACTGGGGCCGGCGATTCCGCGAATCCTCGACGCCTTCTAACCACTCACTGACTCAGGAGTGTCCATGCCTGCCGTTACGGTGAGAAACAGAACGCGTGATCGGCTCATCGGAGGTTCAGTCGAGATTGCATTGTCGTTCTGGCAGCGTGGTCGCGGTTTGATGTTCGTGTCCGGGCTTGATGAGGGTGCCGGCCTGATCATTGACCCATGCAGTTCGATCCACACCTTCTGGATGCGCTTCCCGCTCGATGTCCTCTATATGGATCGAGAAAGCCGTGTCGTCCGGGCTGACTCGAAGATGAAGCCGTGGCGGATCGGTCCGATCTTCACCGGCGCGAAGTGGGTAATCGAACTCCCCCCCGGGACGATTTCCGCAACAGGTACTCAGGCTGGCGACATCATCGAACTGGAACGATGAGCAGCGACCATGACGTCTTCCTCCAGTGGCAGTGGCGACTCTGCGATTCGAAAGATCTTCTCGAGGCTCTACTCGGCCGCGATTGAAGCTATATTGCCTAGTACCTGTGCCGGATGCGGTCGAGTTGGCGAGTGGTTCTGTCCATCCTGCCAGGCGCATCTGCGGGCAGATGTCGTTGATGGTTGTCAACGGTGCGGTGGTCGGGGATCGTCAGGAAGATCGTGCCAGCGCTGTCAACAGCTCTTTCCTCCACGGCTGAGCCGTGTTCGCGCGGGATTCATCTATGACGGGCCGATCCGACGAGCAGTGCAGCGGTTTAAATACCATGGTGAGTACCGACGTGGTTACGATCTCGGCGAACGCCTGTTCGAACGCATAGAGTCGGCAAGTCTGGCCCCAGCAGGGAACATAGATATGGTTGTCCCGGTGCCACTGCACCCTCGCCGAACTCGAATTCGCGGGTTCAACCAGGCGGAGATTCTCGCCGAGGCGATTGCGCCAGGTCTCGATATTCCGGTGGTTCCGGCGCTGGTTCGTGCGCGAGATACGCAGCCGCAGGTGCGTCTCCGGGCAGA
>SLFF01000033.1 GCA_007124395.1 Thermomicrobiaceae bacterium
CCAGACACTATCGCAAGTTACCGGTGGAGCAGGAATGATCGACGGCAAACTCTCACTCGTACTGCCAGCTCACAACGAGGCCGAGAATATCGAGCAAGTGGTTTCCGAGGAGTTGACCGCAGTACCTCGCCATTTTTCCGGACTCGAGGTAATCGTCGTCAACGACGGCAGCTCTGACGAAACGCCCGACATCGTCCGCTCAATGAGTCAGAGAGATACCCGCGTGCGGCTGGTCGATCATCCGGTCAATCGAGGCTATGGCGCAGCGCTGCGCTCGGGCTTCGATGCCTCGACCGGCGACTATGTCATGGTGATGGACTCTGATCGTCAGTTCGACATCGGCGACATCGTCTATATGGTGCCGTTCATCACCCAGTTCGATATGGTGGCTGGCTACCGGATTCAGCGGAATGACCCGGTTCACAGGACGGTATTCGGCAAGACTTTTCGACTGGCGATGCGCACGCTGTTCGGGGTCCAGCTAAAGGACATCGATTGCGCCTTCAAAGTGATGAAGGGGGACATTCTGCGCAGCCTGCCGCTCACGTCCGAAGGCGCGATGATCAGCACCGAGTTGATGGCTCGATGGGCGCAAGCCGGCGCAACGTGGAGCCAGGTTGGTGTTCACCACTATCCGCGAACTGCCGGCCAGCAGTCAGGTGGCTCGATACGCGTCATCTTCCGGGCGATGCGCGATGTTCCGATGCTCTGGTTGCGGCTGCGAAGAGAAGATCGAGATGTAACGCCGTCGTCACTGGAAGTCGAGGCCACGAGCTCTTCCCGGGCAGGCAGTCTACTTCCGACGCTACTGGTCTCGCTGATGCTGGCTGTCGTAGTGGGAATCTTCGTCCGATGGATGAAAAGCCGGTCGGATCAGGACTGAGCCTCGAGCACGTCACGGATCGTATCTTCCGACACGCCACGCACGAGTACGGACTTATCTCGGGATCGCTCGCCCTTCTCGATCTCGACAGACCCCCTCGAACAACCCAGAGTCCGGGCGATGAATTGACAAAGCGCCTTGTTGGCTGCGCCATCAACTGGCGGAGCGTTGAGCTTGACGAGCAATTTCCCGTTCGAGACACCGTTTAGCGAGGTAGAGCTCGCCCGCGGGGTCACTCGAACGCGAAGCAGGACGCCATCACTACTTGCTCGAAGATCAAGTCGAGGCGAATGCATGTGCGATCACGCTATAGAGACCAGCGACGGCTCGAGCGACTGGAGCACTTCGTTCATGTTCTCCGCCGGGATAACTGGACGACCAAGTGCCGCACTCAGATCCTCAACACTCATATCATCGAGGAACGTATGCGTCCGTCGAGAGACCATCGTATCGGAGATGAACACTGGTTCAGCTACCTCTTCATGCTGCACCGCATCTCGCACGATGCTGCCGGTGAGCAAACCAGAGACATTGATCTGCGGGCCGAACAGCGTATTCTCTGCCGAAATCACGCGAAGCGTGGTGCCCATGCTCCGATTGATCCGCTCCACTGTTTCCCTCATTGTCGATTCAATCAGGGTTCCACAGACGATCGTGCCTCCCATGCCGGTGAGATCTCGCCGCTTGCGTCGTCGAATGACGCGGTCGACATCATCGAGGAACAGGCGAGTAATGCCGATTCCATCCTCGACCTGCGGGAAACCATCGTACTCACGGGAGGGCGGAATCGGCTCACCAGTCATCAGATACATCTCATCGCCCAGGTAGACAACGGAGCGACCGTGTTCCGCACGAAGTTTCTTCTGCCAGGATTCGACCTGACGGATGACGGTGACTGCCTCATCATGCGTGTGCCGTCGCATCTCCAGCAGTTTCTGGTTGGCGGCCGGCAAGCTGCGCATGCACGTTCGGGAGAGCCGGACACGCTTGCTCTGGCGTTCGATGCCATGCTGAGACAGGCCGACCGGGACAATGGCAATCGAGCGAAGATTCTCGCCAGATGACAACAGATCGCTGATCGTGCGATCGAGCTGCTCGCCATCGTTCACGCCCGGGCAAAGGACGATCTGCGTGTTGAACTCGATACCGGCGCGATCAAGTCGCCCCAGATGCTCCATAATGTCGCCCGCCTTCGGATTTCCCACGAGGGCAATCCGAAGATCCGGATCCGTGGCGTGCACCGAGACGTTCATCGGGCTGATGCGCTGCTGCTCGATTCGCTGCCAGTCAGCTTCAGTCAGGTTCGTCAGCGTAACGAAGTTGCCATACATCATGGAGTAGCGATAATCATCGTCCATGACGTAGAGGCTTTTGCGCATCCCTTTTGGCAACTGCTTGATGAAACAGAACGGGCAGGCGTTTTCGCACAGGTGAATACCGTCGAACGTGGGATCGGCGAACGTGATGCCCCACGGTTCCCAGAGTTCACGTTCAATCTCGTATTCGAGCATCTCGTTGCCGCGCTCGACGACGATCGTTACCTGCTCGCTATCAGCAAGATACTGAAACTCGAGTGCGTCGACGAGATCGGCTCCGTTGACCGAGTGAATCTGATCACCCTGCTCCAGACCGAGTTCTTCGCCGAGCGTACCCGGCTCCACAGATTCAACTCTGCCGGGTCGTTCGGGAGTTTCGGCTACGCGTCGCTTGCGAACTTGTGTTGTCATGATTGTCGCGTACCTCAGCTAACTCGGTTCATGCTGTTGCTGGTGCATGCGGGCAATTGCCCGGATCACGGCAACCGCGGTGATGCCGGCGGTTTCACTTCTGAGTATCGTGTTCCCCATCGACACCGGAGACCAGCCGTTCGCGACGGCCAGTTCAATCTCAACAGGGGAAAACCCGCCTTCGGGTCCAATGAGGATGCTGATCGACTCACCGTTCGCCGGTATGGCATGGGTAAGTTCGATTCCGTCGGATCGTTCCGCGGCGATCAGATTGACCGACGCTGGCGGGTTGCCAACCAGTTCTCTGAACGTGATCGGATCATTGATCTCAACAAGATCCGCACGCTCCGATTGCTCAAGTGCTTCAATGGCAATTCGTTGCCAGCGCTCGACCTTCGAAATCGCGCGGTCAGCGGATAATTTTACCACGGAATGGTCGGTTTTGATTGCGGTTATCGCAGAAACGCC
This sequence comes from Thermomicrobiaceae bacterium, assembly GCA_007124395.1. GTDB lineage: Bacteria > Chloroflexota > Chloroflexia > Thermomicrobiales > Thermomicrobiaceae > SLMJ01. Next base: position 3,079 of record SLFF01000033.1, read on the forward strand.
GAGCTCCGTCGCCTTCTGAACAACCAGGTCGAGCTGGTCCGCCTTGATCAACGACTGCAACAAGTGCACGTGTGGGCTGCCGATCACCACACCCGGGCGCGGCTCACCTTCGATCCGGGCGACAACAGAACGCCGACCCGCCTCGACGATCCGCGCTCCGACCTCGCTACCGTGGCCATTGAACAGTGTGATCGTGTCACCCGGGCGCATTCTCAGTACCCGGGTAATCTGAGCTGCGGCACCGTCACTCAGGGTCACGTCCTCGTCACTGGTCAACTGAGTATCGGTATAGAACCGATGGCGTGGGAGCTGATCAGGCATTTCGCTCCAGCAACATCGCGATCCAGTCGCCCTGCTGACGCTCCTCGATAACCTTCATACCTTCCGCGGTGAACGTTGCCCTAACCTGTTCAATGTGCTGCTCTATGACTCCGCTGAGCAGGAGCTGTCCACGGTCATCAACAGCTTCACAGATCGGTGTCGCCAGACGGGTCAGCACGCTGGAGATAATGTTTGCAATCACGAGGTCGTACCGCTCACCACCAGTACCGGTCTTGCTGAAATCGCCAACCGACACCAGAACCGATTCGCCGACCCGGTTCATATCGAGGTTCTCGCGAAGTGCCCGAGCCGCCACTTCATCGATCTCCACAGCATGGACGCTCTGTGCCTCCAGCAGAATTGCCGCGATCGACAGGATTCCCGAGCCAGCGCCGACGTCCAGCACACGCTTGCCTGCAACGGGAACCTCTTCCATCCAGCGCAGGCAGAGCTCGGTGGTTGGATGATGACCAGTTCCGAACGCCATACCAGGATCGAGATCGATTACCAGATCACCGGCTACCGACTCATACTCTCGCCAGGTCGGTCGGATCACGAATCTCTCGCCAATCCGAAGCACCTGAAAGTGTTCTTTCCAGGCGTTAGCCCAATCTTCTTCCGGTCGCTCGGCGCGTTCGAGTTCACCGATCTCACCCAGATACCGGAGGTGCCAGAGGCCCTCTTCGATGCGCCCAACCTTCTGCTCGGTCTCCTGATTCAGTGGCAGATAGGCAACCACGGTGACCGGGCGCGTTGGGTCCGGTGCGAGATTGTCGCCATCCGGATCCTGCTGATACTGCTCGTACACAGCGACACCTTGCCCGTAGGCATGCCGGCTCATCAACTCGGAAACGGGTTCGACCGCTTCACTGTCGACGGCCACACTGAGTTCCACCCACCGGCCGTCAGGCGCCTTATGTTGATCAACCATTATCAACACGTCCATCTCGAGCGTTTGCTGCCAGAATGATGTCCGAGGAATCCCCGGCGTTGACTCGCATGAAATCTCCGGTCACCAGAGCCTCGCGCCCGACAATCGACGCGGTCAGCATAGCGGTCTCGATCTCGGCACCGTTGTCGACGATCGAGTCCCGCACAATCGAGTCGCGGACTTCTACGTTCGCACCGATGCTGGCATGTGGTCCGATCACGGAGCCTTCAATCTCGGCCGACGGATCGATCACCACCGGCGGCAGAATGACATTGTTTCCCTTCACGTTCGGTGCCTCGCCGAAGTTATCCAGCAGGTACCGATTGGTGTGAAGCAACGCTTCCGGGCTTCCGCAATCCTCCCAGACGCTGGCTTTGAGGGTGGTAATACTCTTGCCCTGGTCGATCATGTACTGGATCGCATCGGCGATGAAGAATTCACCATCCTTCTGCAGATCGTTTTCCATCTGGTAGTCGATACCATCGAAGAGATCTTCGATGTTCTTGAAATGGTAGATGCCGATCACCGCCTCGTTGGACACCGGTTCCTGTGGCTTCTCGACCAGTCTGGTGATCCGATCGCCATCCTTGACGACAACTCCGAACTTTCTCGGATCATCGACTTCTTTTACGAACAGGGCGCCGTCGTGGCTCATTTCGATCGCTTCGTTCAGATCTACCTCGAACAGCATGTCCGGGAACACCACAAGCGTCTCACCGGTAACCTTTCCGCGGGCCCGAATGATGGCATCCGACTGTCCACGCGGAACGGTCTGCTCGACGAAATCAACATCGAAATCATAGTTCGCTCGAACATGATCTTCGATTTGATCTCCAAGGTAGCCGGTAACGAACACGACACGCTCGACCGGAACCGTCAGCAAGCGATCCAGCACGTGCCCCAGCATCGGTTTCCCCGCGACGCTCACCAGCGGCTTCGGCCGACTCCAGGTGTGGGGTCTCAATCGTTTCCCGAGACCTGCTACGGGGATAATTATGTTCATTCTCTGCCCTTCCCTCGCGTCTATTGCCAGATTCGTTTACGACTTCTAATCTAAACCGTTGTCGCAGTCTTCACGCCGGACTATCGGGCAAACAACTGTGTGACCATAATGGTGCCGTCCGGCGCAGACAACACCCCGACACCGACTCGTTCCCAGGATGGATCCAGAATATTCTCACGATGTCCATCGCTTTGCATCAAACCACGATGTGCAACGCCGACTGATGGAGCATACGCCAGATTCTCTCCAGCCGAGAGATACTGCACCCCGGCCGCATTGAGCCGATCGCCGAGTGTGCCGGTATTTGGCGACACGTGAGAGAAGTACCCTAACTCGAGCATCTCTTGCGAGTGCCCCCGTGCTACTGGTACCAGCGAAGCATCGAACTCCAGAGTACCAAGACCTCGCTCCATGCGTTCCTGGTTGACGAGATCCATAATCTCGGATTCGTACCCTTCAACCGCGTCAAGATGTGAATCACCGGTTGGCGGAACCCGATAGCTGGCCTCTTCTTCCGGCACAACCACGTAGGTGAAATCGGCCAGATCCATCCCGGTCTGACTGGCCAGGTTCGTCGTAGCCGAGGTCGCACCGGCGCGAAGCCGTTTCGCGAGGTCCGAGCCGGCGAGCGCACTGTCCACAGAATCACCCACGGACACCAGCCCGAGCGTCAGCGTCATCATCGCGGCGAAGAGAATGCCATAAACAAGTCCGGGGACAATCCCGAACCCGTTGTCCACCAGCCGGATTGGTGGAATGACGCGAATCGCCATCAGGCTCGGTGTCACGGTCCAGGAAATCAGCAGGTTCAGGACGAGCAGCACACCCAGCGCACCAATGACGAGCGAAAGGGCATTGATTGCTGCTCCCTCAGCGCCGAACGTTGACGCGAACCAGTTGCTGATTGGTCGATACAGTCGGGCACCCGCGTAAGCTGAAGTCGCCAGGAGGATGAGATCCAGGCTTGTACGCAGAAAACCGCGCTGGACTCCCATTACAACACCAGTAATCAGAAGAAGGATGAAAACAAAGTCTAAAAGATTCATGGTGCTATTCTACTGCCGCGGGCCAGAGAAACGGTCGGGGCGCTATGCGATTCAGGTTGCCTCGCCGACAGGATCCGGCTTGACTCCGGCTAACGGCAATCCGTTTACCGCATGATGAACCTTTTGCTCCAGGATCTCGAGATCAAACGGCTTCTCGAGCACATCTGCGTTCAACAACCGGATAACGTCGCCATTCGTGCGGATAAACTGCGCGTCAGCGGTGCAGACGATCACCGGCGTATCTTTCAATTCGCAATCGGATCGCATCTGTTCGAGAATCGTCTGACCCACTACCTGGTCACCCATTCTGACGTCCAGAATCACGACCTCAGGCAGATGTTCACGTAACCTGGGAAGGCTATCCACCCCGTCATCCCAGACCACCGTCCGATAGACGGTCTCTTCTTCGAGAAATGATGCGATAAACTCCAGAAATGCCGGGTCGTCGTTGATGATTGCGATCAGAGGCGTCTGAAGCATAGGTGAGTCCTTTTCCTCCGATAGGGTCTTTCGTTGAGTAACACGCTAACGCCACGTTCAACTGTAAGCCTACAGTTTTCGATATGTTCAGGTCCATTAATTGTGGTCCTTCGGTACCAGTTTCGCAATCACGGTTCCACAGTTCATTGAGTCATGGCGTATGATTCTCTGATGAAAAATCACCCGCTGAACTAGATCCGGGAATGTGCTATGAATCAACGGACGTACCATCAGACGCAGTCGCGACAGTCTGGCGGCGGTTGTGGACGAATCGCCATGATTGGTGGCGGGTGCGTCGCATTCGTTGTCGTGGGATTCGTGGTGCTCATCGTCGCCGGTTCACTGTTCTGGGATCGTGGAACGGAAGCAGGGGGAAACTTTGTATCCTCCTGGCTCACTGACCAATTCGGGACGGACATTTCCGATCGAGCAGCGTCCGTCGATGATTTCGCGGAGGATCTATCGGAACCACAGGCCTTTGGCGACCGCGAATCGTATCTTCATTTCCTCGAGGAATACAATCGTGAATTCGCCGCCACGATGGGTCGTGTGGCCGACCTGGTTCGTCGACCACAACTTCAAGACGATGACTGGCAGGATGAACTCGCCCGTGAGATAGCGCTGGTCCGCCATCTCGAACAGGAGGCCAGAAACGCGACACCTCCGGAAGAGTTCGAGACGGCTCACGAGCGATGGACCACTGGCATGACGGAATACCGCCAGGCGATCGACTCGACAGCCAGCGCACTAGACAGCCTCAGCCCCTCGCAACTCGGCGAAGCTGTCGGTTCGCTGAGCAGCGCCACGCAGTCCTACATCCAGATGGGGGAGGCGTTGGACGAACTTGGAGCACTGGAAGATCTCGAGACAATCGAGGAACTGCGAGACCTCCAGCACCAGCAGTAGGTCGTTCGCCCGAGGACGACCAGCTCCGGGCTAGTTCGCGGCCAGAACCTGATCCACGATCTTCTGGACCTGTTCGATCTCGTCCAGGTTGATTGTATGTCCCATCCCCGGATAGATACTCGTGGTAACGTCGCCACCGAGTGACTTCAACACCTCGTCAGTCTCGTGAACCCGCTCGACCGGGATGTGGAAGTCAACGTCGCTGCATCCGAGAAAGACGGGAGTTCCAGCCAGTGATCCCTCGTATTCGCGTGGCGTGCCAGGTGGTCCGATCAGGCCGCCGCTGAGTGCACAGAGCCCACCGAAGCGGCGTGCGTTCCGGGCCACGAACTCACTGGTGAGACAGGCTCCCTGCGAAAAGCCAAGCAGAACCGTTCTCTCGGCCGGGATACCCGCCTCCTGAATACTCTGCATCGTGGCGGCCAGCAGGTTCAGCGCGTCGGTCAGAAATGGCTCGTTCTTGTCCATCGGCTCTAGAAAACTGTGCGGATACCAGGCGTTATTGGCGGCCTGCGGGGCAATGAAAGTCATCCCCTCCGCGTTGAGTTCCGCGGTCAGCCCAAGAATGTCCTGAGCAGAAGCTCCGCGGCCGTGAATCATCACCATGGCGGCCTTTGACTCATCGAGCCCTGGCCCAACACCGAGAACTGGCTGATTGGCGTGGGAATTTTCCTGTTGGCTCACATCTCATCCTTTCGATTCCGGATTTGCTGCTCGATCGGTCGTGTATCTCTCAGATCATCGCACGTATGAATGTTTCCATTTCGTCTGCCGAGTTCACCGGGCGAGGATTGGCCTGAACCGGACCACCGTCCATCGCAATGCGTGCCAATTCCGGCACCTGCGCTTCGCTCACACCATAGTCTCCGAGGCGCCGCGGAAGTTCGAGATCGCGACAGAGTCTATCCAGCCAGGCGATGACCCGGTCGGCGGACTCCAGCTGGTCGTCCTGACGTGTCGCCAGGTCGAGCGTGATCGCGACTTCAGCCAGTTCTGCTGCGGCGACATCTCGATTGAACCGCAGAGCGTGCGGCAGAACGATGGTGTTCGCCACTCCGTGTGGAACGCCGGCAGTACCTCCAAGGACGTGACAGACTCCGTGATGAATTGCCATCTGAACTTGCGCCAAGGCGCTACCAGCCAGAAAGGCCCCTTCAAGGACATCACCGCGAGCCTCGATGTCGTCTCCCTGATTGTAGAGACGGGGAAGTGTTAACCCAATCGCCCGAATCCCACGCAATGCCGACGCACTCGAGACCGGGTCTCGCTTCGCCGAGTAAAGTGCCTCGAAACAGTGCGCCAGTGCGTTCATCGCCGACGTTCCGGTAAGTTGCCAGGGCATCTCGGTGGTAAGCGACGGATCATAGATCACAACCCGGGGTACGATGTTTCGTCCAGATACCGTGATCTTCCTGCGCACCCCGTCCACCGGTCCGGAAACGCCAAAGACGGAGGTCATTTCCGAACCAGCATATGTCGTCGGCAGGATGACAGTCGGAACCACCGGTCTGGTCAGCGGATTGGCGTCACGTGCCAACACCCCGGTGCGCTGTTCATGCAGGCGATCGCTCAGCGCCTTCGCCATCCCGATCACACTGCCTCCACCGAGCCCGACGATCACGTCCACTTCATGTTCGCTGGCAAGTGTCAACGCCTCGGACACCTGCTCAGCCTGAACGTGTGGCTGCACAGCATCGAACCGAGCCACGACCAGATCACCGAGCGCGGCGATCGCCCGCCCCGCATTGCCACTTCGGATGTGCGATCCACTAGTCACGAACATCGCCCGTGTCCATCCGAACGGCCCGATCACGCGTGCGATCTCATCCGTCTTGCCGGTGCCAAAGACCACGTCCTGAGCGTGTCCCGAGAATGTGAAGGGCGTCATCCTACCTCCATGCTGTACTGGAGCTGGCAGAAAAATCGATGCGCACCAGCACTTCACAAGAAGAAGCCAGTACGCATCTCAAAGTTTTGCAAATTCCGGGCCGTCGCTGGTGTGTTCTTCGCGACAGTCCTATGTGAACAGGAACGCGACTGGCGCTCCGCAACTCGTAACATCGCCGGTTGGCTCAAGATCCCCGGTCTCAGGATCGATCTGGAAGGTGACGATCTCGTTCGACTCCTGATTTCCCACATACATGTAGGCACCTTCAGGGTCGATGGTAAACGCTCGCGGGACCTTTCCGCCACTCGGCACAAACCCGACACTGGTGAGCGATCCGTCTGTGGGATCGATCGCAAACTTCGCAATCGAGTCATGACCCCGATTCGAGACATAAACGAATCGTCCACTCGGGTGCACCACGATTCCAGCGGTGGATACTCCTTCTCGATCTGCGCCCTCGGGCAACGTCGTAAGGTGGTGAATTTCGTCCAGCCGGCCGGCGCCATCGTAGCTGAACGCCGTAATCGTCATGTCGGCTTCACCGTTCACATAGGCAAACGATCCGGTCGGGTGAAACGCAATGTGCCGTGGTGCTGCACCGCTGTGGACCGGAGCATAGGCGGGTTCTGCCGGAACCATTTTCTGGCCTGAAGCATCCACGTGATAAATCATCACCTTATCGATGCCTTTATCGACCACCATCAGGCGTTCTCCAGACGGATCGAACACCGTGCAGTGTGCGTGCGGGCTCTCCTGTGTTGGCCCAGGGCCGGATCCTTCATGCTGAACCAGATGGCTTCCCGGTGAGAGCGTTCCATCGTCTGCGATGGGAAGCATCGACACGTTTCCGTGTTCATGGTTGGCAACGAACAGGAACTTCCCGGATGGATCAGTCGTCAGATGGCACGGTGCGCCACCCTCGGTCGGCTGTTCGCTCAGTCTGGTGAGCGCACCGGTCGTCTGGTCGATCGCGAACGACGCGACACCACCACCAACCTTGCCCTGATACTCCATCGTCTCCGCGACGGCGAAGAGAAATCGTTTGTCCGGACTGAACGCCAGCCAGGACGGGTTGACCAGCTCGAACTCATCAACATGCTCCAGCTTGCCGGTTGAAGGTTCGCGGCGGAACAGGTTGATCCCATTCGAGGGGCTGGACTTGGTGTAGCTGCCGACATACATCAGGTTGGATTGCATAACGCCTCCTGCTTGGACTCCTCGGCTCGAGAAATCTGAAGAACTATCGTGTTGACGATGTCAGTATTCTCACACAGATTACGCCGCTGTCCACAACTCTGACGAGCGGCGCAGACCCGTGACGCGGATCCATCCCGGCCAGATCGCATTGTTTTGCGAGTCGAACCGTTAACGTTAGGGTGGTTCACTACGAAGATATTGCTACAATGTCATCAGTTCGCGATATCCTTCTACTCTTGGCAAGCAAGTCATTTCTCAGGATATGTCGATAGTACATCGTGAGGTAGCAAGATGGTCCTTAAGCGAATTGAGCCGAACCGCGATAATCCCGGGCCATCACAGAAGCAGCGAACTGCCGAGAGCAAATCGATCTTCGCTGAACGCTTGCTGTTGACGCTAGTCGTCTCAGCGACCGTGATCGTGCTTGTGATCAGCACAGCATTGGTAACGTGGTATTTCGCTGGCAGTGGATCGAGCGACGGCGAGATCGCAGCCGATTCGGCCGCCGATCCGGCCCGAGATCCGGCCCGCCTCTCCCCGGACGCGGCAGAGCTGCTGCGCCACATGCTCATCGATGCCGAGACCGCCCTCGACCGGGCCCGCCGCGGCAGCCTGCGGCCGGGCATCCTGGCCGACGGCACGCCCTGCCTGGCCGATGCCGCCGTCGATCTGGCCGCCTGGGGCGACGACCGGCCCCCCACCACCCAGATCGCGCTGGCCCGCAGCGCGCTTGTGGGGGAATTCGACCGCCCGGTGCCCGAGGCGGTGCAGACGCTGGCCCGGCTCTATCTCCATCTCGGCTTCGGGGCCGAGGCGACCGCCCTCCTGGCGGCCTTGCCGGTGCCGCTGCCGGGCGACGACATCCTGCGCGACATCGCCGCCCTGCTGGACGAGGTCACCCCCCGCCCCGACGCCGCCTTCGCCGAGATGGCCGGCTGCGACGGGGCCGTGGCGCTCTGGGCGGTGCTGGCGCAGCCGCGGCTGACGCCGGGCACGGACATCGACCGCGCCGCCGTCAGCCGCGCCTTTTCGGAGTTGCCGGCGGGGCTGCGCCGGCACCTGGGTCCCCCGCTGGTACAGCGCTTCCTGGCGATCGGGGATCTGGACACCGCCCTGCAGCTGCGCAACGCCATCCAGCGCTCCCCCGGCGCGGATGGCGGCCGGCTGGAGATGATCGACGCCGAACTGGCACTGGCGCGGGGCAACCCACAACAGGCCGAGGCGACGGTGGCGCCGGTGGCCGCCGGCACCGCCCCCGATTCGGCCGAAGCCTTCGCCCTGCAGGCCGAGGCCCGTCTGGCCGCCGGCCAGCGGCTGGATCCGCGCACCGCCGAAACCCTCGTCACCCTGGCCTATGAACACCGCGGCACCCCTCTGGGCGACCGCTTCGCCCGGCTCGAGGCGCTGGGCCTCGCCGGCAGCGGCCGCTTCGAGGCCGCCTTTGCCGTGCGCGACCGGCTGCACGCCGCCGAGGCCGAGACCGGCCCGCTCACCCGCGAGTTGTTGCAGATCCTCGCTGCAGATGCCGACGAGATCAGCCTGCTGACCCGCATCTTCCTGGAAACCGCCTGGCAGGATGGCGGGCTCGACCCCGACAGCCGCCGGACCCTGGCCGGGCGCCTGATCGACGCCGGTTTCCCCGATCGCGCCCTGCAGGCGCTGCCGCCTGCCGAGGGCGCCGGGCCGGACGAGCTGCTGCTCG
>SLFF01000032.1 GCA_007124395.1 Thermomicrobiaceae bacterium
ACAAACCGAATACCGCTGTGGCGCAGGCCTTCTACAACAAGGTGGCCGGGATCAACCGACTGACTACCGAGACCGGTGCCGGTCAGTGGGGATCGGCACTGGCGATGTCGGCGGCATTCTTCGATCTCGAAGTCAAGGTCTTCATGGTTCGGGTGAGCTATGAGCAGAAACCGTATCGGCGCGCGCTCATGGAGGCCTGGGGGGCAACCTGCATCCCGAGCCCGAGCAACGAGACCGAGGCCGGTCGACGGATTCTTCAGCAGGAACCGGACTCTCGCGGCAGCCTCGGCATCGCGATCTCTGAAGCAGTCGAAGAAGCCGTCACCCGCGATGACACCCACTACGCGCTCGGCTCGGTACTGAATCACGTCATGCTCCATCAGACGGTCATCGGGCAGGAAGCACAGAAGCAGTTCGAACTGGCCGATACCTACCCGGACGTCATCTTCGGATGTGTCGGTGGTGGATCCAATTTTGGCGGGCTGGTGCTGCCGTTCGTGAAAGACCGCATCGCAGGAAAGGATCTGCGGATCGTTGCCGTGGAACCTACAGCATGTCCGACGCTGACCCGTGGCTCCTTTGTCTATGACTTCGGCGATACGGCACAGACCACTCCATTAATGAAGATGCACACCCTGGGGCACACGTTCATGCCAGCCGGAATCCACGCCGGCGGGCTCCGATACCACGGGATGTCACCGATCGTGAGTCATCTCTATGAGCACAACCTGATCGACGCGATCGCGCTGCCTCAGACGGCGATCTTCGAGGGAGCAATCCAGTTCGCACGATCCGAGGGCATCGTTCCGGCACCTGAATCCGCCCATGCGGTTCGCGCAGCGATCGATGAAGCGCTGCGTTGCAAAGAGGCAGGTGAGGAGAAGACGATTCTCTTTGGACTCAGTGGGCATGGTAACTTCGATATGGCGGCCTATCAGGAGTATTTTGCCGGCAATCTGATCGATCATGCACACCCGCAGGATGACATCGATCGGGCGCTGGCACAGCTGCCGGCAATGGGCGACTAGTCCAATCGACGGTGTCAATGCACGTGTACATGACAAGGTAATGACAATCATGGCCTAAACCGGGTAGAATACGTCAACTGAACATCACTGGCAAAGCGGATAACCGAATTGGCTTAAAGGGCTAACCGGCAGGCGTACCAACTTGACAGATACGTTGATCGTAACGTAATATGCGGTCGCCTTGGACGGGCAGAAGCTCTGAAGTGGTACGGGTAACACGTAGTCGTCGCAACTTCCATTGGCCGCGCAACGCAGACATCCAGAGCCAGTTTCCGGATTGCGTGATGTTCATGCGGAACCAGTGGAAGATAAGCGGCAGAGTCGTGATACGATGCCAGAACGTGTGGCATTTTTTGGCATCGATCGAGGAGGAGGATCTCTATGGAGAATCGACGCAGCGTAGACGCGTTGATGAACGACGTTATGCGTGGTGGCCTGAGCAGGCGTGATCTGCTGAAGCGCGCCGCAGTTCTTGGTATCACCGGTCCGACACTGGCAGCACTGATTGCCGCCTGTGAAGACGATGACACCGACGATTCCGCAGACGACGCCGTCGTCGATACCGACGACGATGATGAGCCGGCCGCTGAGCCGGACACCGACGACGAAGACCCGATGGAAACCGATGACGAAGAAGACGACGCCGAGATGGAAGAAGAAGACGACGCTGAGGTTGAGGAAGACGACGACGCAGATGATGCGCCGACCGAATCCGAAGGCCGTCTGGTCCTGCTGCAGGGCGTCGACTCCAACACCCTCGACCCGCTCGTCCGTAACTCGGTTCCGGAATCAGTCGTCAACCGTCACGTCTTCGACATGATGACCTGGCGGAACCCGGACACGCTCGAGATCGAGCCGCTGGTCGTCGAAGACTGGACCATCGTTGACGACAACACGTGGGAGTTCAAGCTTGTCGAAGGTGGTCAATTCCACGACGGCTCGCCGGTCAACTCGGCAGCTGCCGTGCATACCGTTGAGCGCTCGATTCAGGACACCATTGGTGATTCGGGTCGCGTGCATCAGTTTGGACCGCAGAACAACGTCGAGAGCGCTGAAGAGGTCGATGAGTACACCTTCCGCATCAACACCACCGCTCCGGCCCCGATTATGCTCGACCTGATGGCCACCTTTGAGCTTTGTCCAATCGACCCATATCCAATGGATGAAGAAAACGTGGACCAGCCGGTTGGTTCCGGTAAGTACACGTTCGTCGAGTGGGTTCGTGACGATCACATCACACTGGAAGCCAACCCGGACCACTGGGATGGCCCACCACCAATTCAGGAAATCGTCATCCGCCCGGTTCCGGAAGACTCCTCACGCGTGATTGCGCTCCAGAACGAGGAAGCACACATCATCGTGAACGTTCCACCGGAACTCGTACCGCAGGTTGAAGAAGCGGACAACGCTCGCATCTCTGATGTCGAGGGTGGCCGCAGCATCTTCGTTGGTATCCGCAACGACATCGAGCCATTCGGTGACGTTCGGGTCCGCCAGGCCCTCAACTACGCGCTGGACTTCGATTCCATCAGTGCAGCGCTGCTCGAAGGCTTCGGCGAGAAGATGCGCACCATCGTCAACCCGCCGAACGACCACCCGGATCTGGAAGCCTATCCATTCGATCCGGAACGCGCCCGCAGCCTCCTTGAAGAGGCCGGTGTCGAAGAAGGTACCCGCGTGGTCATGAACGCACCGCGTGGCCGTTACATCAAGGATGATGAGATCGCCGAAGTCGTTGCCCAGCAGTTCCGCGACGTCGGCTTCGACATCGACCTGCAGATCCTTGACTGGTCACTCTACGCCGGTGAGCTGCTGCCGTCTGGCGAGCCAGATGCGCTGTACTTCCTCGGCCTCGGGTCACCGTTCGACGGTCAGTCCGAGATCAACTACGTCAACCCGGACTACTCCCTGAACTACACGCGCTGGGAGAACGAAGAGTACGTCGAACTGTTCGCAACGCTCCGCGAGACACTGGATCCGGACGAGCGACAGGACTTGATGTACCGTCTCCAGGAGATCATCCAGGAGGAATGCCCGTGGGTATTCGTCTGGAAGCAGTACGACTTCTACGGTGCAGCGGCCAACCTCGAGTGGGAAGCCCGCGCCGACGAAGCTATCGTTATGACGCACGCCCGGTTCACGGACTAACCTTCGGAGCCGATTGCCGCCGTTGCGCTGCCTCATGGCGCAACGGCGCTTTTCTCTGTGTGGGGTCACGGGGTGGTGGGGCTCACACGCAAGGGGACAGAGAGTAGTAGCTGAATGACCCAGTACATCATACGGCGTATCCTGCAGGCCTTTCTGGTCATGCTTGGCGTGACGTTTCTGGTTTTTATCGTCATGTTTCAGGCGGGTGACCCGGTCATTCTGATGGCCAGTCCTGATGCGAGCGCTGAAGAAATTGAGAACCTGCGTCGCAACCTTGGCCTGGATCGGCCCTGGTATATCCAGTACGCAGATTTTCTTGGTGGAGCTGTTCAAGGCGATTTCGGAAACTCGCTGCGACAGGGACAACCAGTCTTCAATCTTGTTATGGAGCGAATTCCTGCCACACTTCAGTTAGCGGCTTCCGCTTTTGTGTTCAGTGTGGTGATCTCCATTCCGGTTGGCGTTATTTCTGCCACCCGACGCAACACGATCTACGATAATCTGGCGATGGGCTTCGCACTACTGGGACAATCACTGCCGGTGTTCTTTCTCGGCGTTATGCTGATCTGGATCTTCGGTTTCGTGTTCGGCTGGCTGCCGAGCGCTGGTCGTGGCGATCCAGACTTCGTCAGCCGTATGCGACACCTCATTCTGCCGGCCATTACGCTGGGAACGTTCTCTCTGGCGCAGAACGCGCGACTTGTTCGATCGTCGTTGCTCGAGGTTCTGGGGCTGGACTATGTGAAAACCGCCCGGGCCAAGGGCATCAGCGAGTACCACGTGATCATGCGTCACGCACTTCGCAACGCGCTGATCCCAGTGGTCACGGTGATTGGTATCCAGTTCGGCGCACTTCTCGGTGGCGCAGTCATTACCGAGACCGTCTTCGCCTGGCCAGGGATTGGCCGTCTGTTGATTCAGGCCATCAACCAGCAGGACTTCCCGCTGGCAGTTGGTGCGGTCACGATTATCGCGTTGATCTTCGTGGTTCTGAATCTGATCGTGGATCTCACATACGGATTCCTCGATCCGAGGGTGCGCTACAGTTGATCGTGCGGAAACGATCAGTGGATGCGATAGACAGTTCTATGACGAGGGGACGCAATGGCTGAGCCGAATGAGGGCGCGGCGGAGTCGAGAAAAAAATCGACGGATGCCGGACAATCACAACCGGAACGAGCCAATTCGCTGGCAAGAGTCGGTGCGAAGAGCACCAAACGGCGTATGCCGCGGGCGCTATCCAGCCTGTTCGCAAACAAGCTGGCAACCTTTGGCGCAATAGTGCTGGTGCTGGTCACATTTGCGGCGATCTTCGCGCCGGTTATCGCGCCACACGATCCGAATGCGCAGATGCTGGTGGATAATCGGCAGCCAGGAATCTGGAGTAGCGAGGGCTCCAGCACCTACATCCTCGGAACAGACTCCCTCGGGCGTGACATCTTCTCGCGAATTCTCTACGGTGCCCAGATCTCACTGCTCGTGGGTATCACGGCGGTTGCTCTGGCTGGAGCAATCGGGATTACCCTCGGGTTGATCTCCGGGTTCTACGGACGCTTTATCGATGACGTGATCATGCGTATCGCGGACGTTCAGCTGGCAATCCCGTTCATCCTCCTGGCAATCGCGATTCTGGCGGTGCTCGGACAGGGATTGCAGAACGTGATCCTCACACTCGGTATCGCCAACTGGGTGGTCTATGGTCGTGTGGTCCGGGGTCAGGTGCTCTCCTGGAAGGAAAAAGAGTTCGTGGAGGCAGCCCGCTCCATCGGTGCGCGGGACGTTTCGATCATGCTCAAGCACATTCTTCCGAACACCTTCGCTTCGATCATCGTTATCGCCAGCTTTGCGGTTGCCGCCACGATTCTGGCCGAAGCCGCCCTCTCCTTCCTTGGACTGGGCGTTCCACCATCGATCCCGACCTGGGGTGGCATGGTGAACCGTGGACGAGACAACATCCTCACTGGTGAATGGTGGATCTACACCTTCCCGGGATTGGCAATTATGTTTACGGTGCTTGCGGTGAACGTCATAGGTGACTGGCTGCGCGATTACCTCGACCCGCGAATGCGCGTCTAATCGTCGATACGCAGAACATCAACGGATGCGAACGGCCCGGTCTTGTAAGACCGGGCCGTTTTCGTTCACATTTCCAATAATGCTGCCGCAGTGTACGCGTCAGCGACGCTGATACCTGGAACCGGCCCAGTGATGGTCAGTCGTCTTCCCCGACATTGTGCGGCTTGGGTGTGAGCGGATCGTTATCCGGACCGTAATCGCCATCATCCTCATCGAACACGAAATCCGGGACACCGTCTCCCAGTTCCAGTCGCCAGATCTCCTGAACCGGCTCGTAATTGCACTTCTGATAGAAGCGTTTTGCACGCTCGTTCGTGGCCGTGACATAGAGCTGAATGCGGTCATATCCGTGGTCTTTGGCCCACGATTTCGCCATCCGGACGAAGCGCAATGCCAGCATTCCGCCGCGAACCTCGGGATCGATGAACAGGGCCAGAATTTCGGCCCAGTGACGATACTGAAACAGCGGCGAATCACTGTAGCCAGCGAGCATCAGCAGCCCGATCGGGCGTTCACCTTCCCAGGCAATCAGGGTCAGGCTTCTGGCACCGTTCCACTCGCGTTTGAGATGCTCATCGAGGTACTGTTCCCAGTTTTCAGCGAGACTGAATCGGGGATCGAGCGACGCGTTGAAATCGTGAAGTCCCTTGAACAGTTTCCGCACTGCCCAGGTATCCTCGATCGATGCAGCACGGATTGTCAGCGCGTTGGTATCTACTGTCATTCCCAGAGTTACACCGTTCTACCTGCAACAGGGGCAGCTCGGTCCGTGCAGGACCGCCACCGGATCTTCAATGTGTTCAGCCGAACGTTCTGGCCGGGGCGAGAACCCGCTCATTGGCCGTGCCTGACCACCGACGGTGACTGATGTCACTTCCTGCACACACAGCCCTTTACAGACCGGGCACTCGACCGGTGGCCAGTCCGACATACCGAGTGGACGCAATTCTTCAACGTATATCTCACACGTCGAACAACTGTAAACGTAGAGCGGCATGCTAGCGGGTTCCTCTAATTCTGGCGGCAGCGACGACATTAATCTTCAGTACGGAGCTCCAGCCTGGCAACTGATCCGTTTTCCGTTCCAACCACCACGGCTGAACCGTCCGGACTCCATTGCAACACACTGATCGCATTGCCGACCACAATGTGGTCCAGCGGTTCATCGGAAACGCCCGGCTGCCACAACGCGACATGGCCAGTTTCGTCTCCAGAGATCAGCAGATTCCGATCTGGATGGAACGCCAGCGCCGTCAGCACCGATTCATGGCCTTCCAGCAAAATTGGCGAACGACCCTCTGGCCCACGCCCTCTGCAGTCCCAGACCGCAACTGTTGGTCCTCCACCCGTTGCCAGGTACTTGCCCCGGGCATCCCAGGAAAGATCCTGAACTTTGGTCGGGTATCCATACATCTGGAGATCCTTGCCGGTTCGAATCGTCCAGAAATGGACAGTCGAGTCCTGATCTCCGGTTGCAATGTACTTGCCATCCGGACTCCAGGCAATGGTCAGGATAGATCCACGCCATTCAAGAGTCCGAACAGCGTTACTGCTCGAAACATTCCAGAAGCGGAGTCCACCGTAGGCGCCGGTGACGACTTCTTCACAGCCCGGCTTCCAGGCGATGTCCGAAATCGTGCTTGTGTGATCACTGAATTCCCGAAGCAACGTGCCCGCCGGATCCCATAGCCGAAGCGATTTTCCGGCCGCCGAGGCCAGCACTTTCCCGCTGGGGCTCCAGGCCACATGCTCGACCCAGGCGCTCCCGCCATCCATCTCAGAGAGTTGCTGCCCGGTGGCTGGATCCCAGTTACGAAGCAGGCCATCCTGACCAGCACTCGTCAGAAGTTCCAGTCCCGGGTGCCAGTCGAGCTCCGTGGTACCGAAACCGTGTGCGTGGACCGTCCACTCGGGTTTGCCAGTATCGATATCCAGACACCCGATTGGTCCCGAGATCGCCGCTACGGCGAGCATCTGGCCATCAGGAGACCAGCGAGCGTCGATCACGTAGTCATCGATAGAGCTGTGCCAGCTCGCATCCAGCTCAGCCTGGACCGGGGCTTCTGTACGCCCCGGGTTTGCTGTTCGTCCGCGTCCGGGGGCTACCGTGCGTCCGCGTCGACGAGACATTTGCGAAATCCTTCCCGAAGTCCATCCTCATCGAGATTGCGACCGATAAAGATCAATGAGTTTCGTCGCGGCTCATCGCCCCACGGTCGATCTGGTCGACCATCGAACAGCATGTGGACCCCCTGGAACACGAACCGCTCCGGGAAATCCTGGATACTCAGAATGCCCTTCATACGGAAGATGTCCGGTCCCTGATTCATCAGGAGATCGCGCAACCAGGCATTGAAGCGGTCCAGATCGAGATCCCCGGCTTCGGTGATGCCGACTGAGGTCACGGCCTCGTCATGCTCATGGTCCGGCTTGTACTCCCGGGTATGCAGCGCTTCCACGCTGCCGTTCTCGTCCGCGAACACCGCATCGAACTCATTCGGGTGATGCTCGCTGAAGAACACGTAGAAGCCCGGAGTTTCGATTTCCACCGCGCAGATCGATGGCTCTTCAACGAACTGCACCTGGTAGAGCTGATCGCCCGGCTTCATCGTCTGATTCGTAACCAGTTTCACCGGTTCATCAGAGAACGTGAGCACCGCATCCATCAATCGGGACTCCAGCGCACCGTCATCAACACCGGCAATCGGATGCACGCTGATGTCCATGGTCGGGTCTTCGCCCGGCTGGAACGTCCAGGTCCAGGTGCCCGGCTCCAGCCAGTAGGTGCCCGACCACTCGAACGGGTACTCCGGTTCCAGGAAGGCGGGATCGACATCCAGCGCCCGATCGAGATCGAACCCGCCGATATTCAGCACGCGATCCATATCGATTGCCGCGTTCTCGGTTCGGTAGACCTTCGCTGCCGCGTTCATCGACTTGATCCGGGCTTCCAGCTGGTCGACCTCATCGGCGGCAACCAGATCGATCTTGTTGAGCAGAATGACATCAGCGAAGGCGATCTGCTCCCGGACTTCGTCGCTATCGTCCAGATGCTGCCAGACGTGCTTGGTATCGACGATGGTGACGATGCCGTCGAGCTTGAGGCGATCGCGCATCTCATCATCAACGAAAAAGGTCTGAGCCACCGGGCCTGGATCGGCCATTCCGGTGGTCTCGATCATGATGTAGTCGAACGCATCCCGCCGCTTCATCAGGTTGCCGAGAATCCGGATCAGATCGCCACGAACGGTGCAGCAGATGCAGCCGTTGTTCATCTCGAAGATCTCTTCTTCGGCACCGATGACAAGGTCCTGATCCACGCCAACTTCACCGAACTCGTTCTCGATGACAGCGATCCGCTTGCCATGATTCTCGGTGAGAATCCGGTTGAGCAGGGTCGTCTTGCCAGAGCCGAGAAATCCGGTGAGAACCGTAACCGGAACCGTGTTACGAACTTGAGATTCTGTCGCCATTGTTGCCTCCACACTTCTGAATCCAGTGGTCGGCAGTCGAGGCGTTCTGCGCGTGCAGACGCTTGGCATGTCGCCGACTGCCACCATTCAGGAAGTGTGATGATTCTGTGGGCGCAGAGATGTCGCGAACCGAACCAGATGCCCGGTCTGAATTGGCACCGGTTTCCGGCAGGCTATTCGTGTTGGTGAGGCTCCCAATCGAGGAGCAGAAAACGCTCGGAGCTGCCGGTGCCAGACGTGGCCAGCTGTCGGGATCGTTTCAGATCACGAAGGAGCCGAGTGACCGTGGTGCGGGTGGCGCCAACGGCTGAGGCGAGCTGTTGATGAGTAATCCGGACATCGATCATCATCCCGTCCGCGTGTTCCACCCCGAACTGCTCGGCCAGGAGCGAAAGAAGCCCCATAATCCTCTGATCGAGATGCGGCCGTGCCTGCATCGCTGCCCAGGCTTCCATCTGCTGAAGTCTTGCACGCAGATGCTGCGGCAGTTCGATGTCCTGAAGCGCGTCGTCCCAGGATCGAACCCGGAGTGTTGCATCTGTATGAGTAACCAGACGTATACTGCAGCTATCCTCCGGATGGCCGACCAGCATCTGACCCGGTCCACAGAGACCGAGGAGAACTTCGGCCCCATCCTCGTGAATCACGGTGACGGCCAGAACACCTTCCTGCACCTCCAGAACCGCGTTCTGCTCCGGAATGACGACCTGTCCGCGATCGAATCGCTGGTGACGCCTGGCAGGGCCATCGCTGATGCCGTGCTCGCGCTCCAGCGAGGAGCGCAGACGACTGATCGTTGCCATCAGGATATCTGTGGTGAACGACGAGGGGAGCACGGCCTGCGCGCCAGCCTGATAGGCCTGCAACGCCAGATGCGGGGAGTCATCACGATTCCAGGCAAACCATGACAGCGCAGACTGATGTGCCAGCCGCTGAAGCACGCCCAGCGGCGCATCCTCATCCAGCCGCATACCAACGATCAGGGGTCGGGAATCGGTCAAGCGTCCAACGGAACGGTGCTCCATGCGAACGTCGTATCCAGCTTCGAACACCGAGAGGATATGACCGTGCGCCTCGGACCAGCTCCCGGAAAAGACAACCGGAATCGTGATCGTGGATTCAGCATGGGCGGATGAGATTGCCTGCGAGCGTTGTTTACTCATCATCGTAGATCTCTTCTCTACACCGGGCGTCAACGTCATCAGGCAGGACGCTGATGCTGGCTGGCATCAGTGCCAGAGGTGGCCAGTTGCCAGAAACTGCGTCGCTTCGGGCCAATGATCGCAACGATTGCGAACAACAGCGTGGCCACCAGCACAATCGCCCCGCCTGAGGGAACGTCTGCATAGTAGGACAGATAGAATCCGCCGATTGCCGATGCCGCACCAAATACGGCTCCAAGCGCCATCATCACCCCGAATCGGTCAGTCAGCAGATAGGCGGTGGCGCTCGGCGTGACGATCATCGCCACAACCAGAACCACTCCGACTGCCTGAACCGAGACGACCACAGTCACCGACAGCAGGATCAACAGCAGCATCTGGAGTTTCCGGGCAGGCAGCCCCGCAGATTCAGCGACCACGGGATCGAAACTCACGAACAACAGCTCTTTATAGAAGAGCAGAATGATCCCCAGCACAATGCCGCCAAGAATCATGATGCTGATCAGATCATCCCGACGGACACTCAGAATGTCGCCGAACAGATAGCTGAACAGATCGATGGTGTAGGTCTGAATCCCGAGGCTCATCAACACGATACCGGCGGCGAAAATCCCGCTGAAGAAGATCCCGATCGAGGTGTCGGTACTGATCCCAGTCCGTTGCGATACCGCACCGATCCCGAGGGCCGCCAGCACGGCGGCAATCAGCGCGCCGATATAGAAGGAAAATCCGGCCAGAAACGCCACCACGATCCCGGTAAACGCGATGTGGGCCAGTGCATCACCGATGAACGCCAACCCCTTCAGGACAACGAACGTCCCGACAACGGCGCAAATGATCCCGATCATGATTGCGGCCACGAACCCTCGCAACAGGAAGGTGTAACCCAGCGGTTCCATGAGCCAGTCAATCATGGTGGAAGTGATCCGGATCCTCGACCACGAATGTCCGGTTACCCAGCCGCAATAGCAGCAGGTGCGACTGGAAGGTCCGGTTCAGCAAGTCCTGCGTCAGCACATCTTCCGGCGGGCCAAACCCGTGAACCGTCCGGTTCAGGAGCAGGACGTGATCGAATCGCTGGGCAACACAGCTCAGGTCGTGTGAAGCAACGATCGTGGTGACGCCGTCTTTGCAGAGCTGATCGAGCAACTCGAAGATCTGGTGCTGTGTTGTGGCATCGACTCCGCTAACTGGCTCATCGAGCAGCAGGATGCTCGGTTCCTGAGCCAGCGCCCGGGCCAGAAACACCCGCTGCCGCTGCCCACCGGAGAGCTGACCGATCTGGCGATTCTTGAAATCCGCCATCCCGACCATCTCCAGCGCATGATCCACGATCTGGTGATCCGGCTTGCGGGGCCAGCGAAGGAAGCCGAGACGCGGATAGCGCCCCATCATCACGACCTGCCCGACCGTCACCGGAAAGCTCCAGTCCACCGTCTCGGTCTGCGGGACATAGGCGACCTCTGAACCTGGCTCACCAGGTTGCCCATTGATCAGTACCCGCCCCTGCCACGGCTTCTGCAAGCCCGTCATCGTCTTGAACAGGGTTGATTTGCCACTCCCGTTCGGGCCAATCAGCCCGACCAGAGAGCCAGACGTGACATTCAAGTCAACATGTTGAAGCACCGGCTCGTCATGATAGCCAGTGCTGAGGTCTTCGACCCGAATTGCTGCTGGTCCGGCTGGGAGATCTGGCTGCTCAGCCAGTGCCTCTGGTACCGCTTCCACTTCTACTACCACCGTATGTTTCGTCTCTCAATCACGTTCTGTCATGCGTGCGGCGGGCGGACACAGGGTCCGCCCCTACCGTTCTCTATTTCCCCTGTTCTCCCCTCTCCCAGTATTGGGTGAGGGGTCGGGGGTGAGGGCCACTAACTCAGTCCCTCAACAACCGCTTCGATATTCAATTCCATCATCTCCAGATAACCCGCACCTTCCGGTGGAGTACCGCTGTAGATCATCAGAGTCTCGACGCCCGCCTCATCGGCGATCGCCTCGGCCAGTGACGGATTGAACTGCGGCTCGATGAATACAGCCGGAACACCGACTTCCTGAATTTCATCTGCCAGTTGCGCCAGTTCCTGTGCACCAGGTTCACGTCCTGGGCTGACAACCACAACACCGACGACTTCCAGATCATAGTGATCCGCGAAGTACGGGAAGGCATCGTGGAAGGTGACCATGAACCGGTTCTCGTCCGGAATCTCGGCCATCTCTTCCTGCGCCCACTCATCGAACGCTTCGATTTCAGCAATGAAGTCGTCCGCATTGCTTCGGTAGTCGGCTTCATTGGCCGGATCGATCTCGGCGAGTCCTTCGTAGATGTTCTCCACATAGTGGATACCGAACACCGGGCTCAGCCAGAAGTGTGGGTTGCCATATGGGTAATCGTGGTCATGGTCATGATGATCATCGTCGTGATGGTGGTCATCATGGTCGTCATCGTGGTGGTGATCGTCGCCGTGATCATCGGCGTGTTCATCATCGTGGTGATGGTCATCGCCATGGTCGTCAGCGTGATCATCATCGTGGTGATGGTCGTCGCCATGGTCGTCAGCGTGATCATCGTCGTGGTGATGGTCGTCAGCGTGGTCATCATCGTGGTGATGGTCGTCGCCATGGTCATCAGCGTGATCATCGTCGTGGTGATGGTCGTCGCCAT
>SLFF01000240.1 GCA_007124395.1 Thermomicrobiaceae bacterium
ACTCATACTCCTTACCATTAAATAAAGCGTCGGTAAAAAGTATACCATCGTTAAAAAAACCATAATCAGATGTATTAGGGCCCAGCTTAGCCGGATCTGAACTCCTCATCGCCACCCGTCGACGTGATTCAGCTCGAAGGCTGCTCAAAACGATCCAGCTCCGGGAAGACCTCGCCGGCCACTCAGCCTATGCACTGGAGCTCAAGCGCATACAGAGCCATGTCGAGAAAGATGTCGAACAGGCCTTTCAACTTGCCCAGCAGTTGCTGGAGGACCCGGCGGATCGATCGGTCATTCCCTACGTTCCCGCGGCAATCGAAGAATTGCACATTGCGGAACGCAGAGATGATTCTCTCGGCCTGGCGCTCGCCTGGGTTGAGAAGGAACCTGCCTCGCCAATTGCCCTTTGCTACCTGGTGCGTTCCTATCTCTACCGGCAAGACGGACAATCCGCCAGCCAGGTGATTCGCCGGTATCGCGAAGCATTCGATGCCGATCGAGACTGGCCCGAAAACATCGTGGTTTCCGCGCTCATCTCTATCGCATCTGACGACATCCAACCGAAATGGATGACGGCAGGCCACGTCTGCGCGGCACTGCGATCCAGAACCGTGAATTATGACCGTGTCTCGGATGTACTGGAGTTTCTGGTTCCCGCAATCCCATCGCCGCAACGTGCTCTGCTTTACGCCGGGCTTCTGGCACTCAACGCCGGAGATCACGCCGAGGCGACAGCTCTATTCCAGACAACTCCAGCAGAGACTCCGGTGGAGAACTTTCTTCGCAACATCGGACTGGAGCGCACGGCAACGAATAGCGACGACTCACGCGCTCGATTTACTGCGTTGAGAGAGAGCTGGCAGTGCCTGCGTGATCCACAGGTCGATGCACTCGCGGAATCGAGCGAGATTTTCGACCCTCCGCCAACGCGGATCAATCTCGGACTTGCGATTGCCCGGTCGTTGCAGGAAAACGAAGCCTATTCCGACGCCCTCCGCTTCATCGAAGATCTCACCAGGCAAGGAGTCGAAGACACCAATGTGCTTCGTCTGCGAGCCGAATTGCTCGGTCAGGCCGGTTCCCGCTCGGACGCACTCAATGCACTCGAAGAACTCGTCCAACTGCAAGAATCTTCCCGGAAATATGCTGATGCCATCGATACTCTGGAGTCCATGATTCGTCTGGTGCCCGGAAGTATCCGGCTGCGGGCTCGAATCGTTGACAACTGCCTCAAGATCGGAAGCTTCGACAAAGCGATCGAGCAACTGGTAATGCAAGGTCGACTACTCCACAAAGCCGGTCGACTGTCAGAAGCTGAACCACCGATTCACCGGGCGATCGAAATCGCTACGATGACCAACGACTGGGACAATGTTCACAAACTGCATCGACTCCTGATCAGCTTCGCTCCAGATGAAACGCGTATGAGGCACGCCGCAGTCGCTACTTACGTGCAATATGGCAGAACGAACGAGGCGATGGATCAATTGCGTGAGATCGTCCGCATTTCGCGAAAGCAAAACGAAATGGACGAGGCGATCGCTGCATCTCATCAGATGCTGGCGCTCGATCCTGAAGACCCGGCAACCTATCATCAGCTCGGTGAGCTCCTGGTCTCGATCCAGGAGTACCATCAGGCGGATCGCGTATATCGACGCCTGGCCAGGCTCGCTCCAGACGATAACGCTGTCAAGGCCAAGCGCTCCGCCATCGCGGCGCTTACCCGGGCCCGTCAACCGCTGCAGTAACGCTTCACAGCGCCCGGACCGCACTTCGCCTCGTGTTACAATTAATTGGCCCAAATCTGGGTGAATCAAGCGCACTCGGGATGACACGATGCCAGAACTCCCCTGGATATTCACTCGCCTCGATCTCAGAGCAATTGTCGATATCACGGCAGTTGCACTGATTATCTTTGGCGTACTCTGGATTGCCCGGGGAAATCGAGCGACGCAGCTAATTCGTGGACTGGCGATCCTGATTGTAGTCGTCGTCGGGGTTGCCAATATCTTCAACCTCGCCGCATTGAATTGGATTCTCGGTCACGCGGTGCCAGCATTGATCATTGCCGTGCCGATCATCTTTCAGCCTGAGCTTCGGCGGGGGCTGGAACAGCTCGGCAGGATGTTCCCCGATATGTTCGGGGGATCCCGGCAGTTGCCCCAGCTCGAACGTGCGGTGGAAGAGATCACCCGTGCTTCGGCACAACTCTCCCGACTTCGCTTCGGTGGGCTCATGGTTATCGAACGAGATACCGGCCTGCAGGAATACATCGATCGCGGTGTTCAGCTGGATGCCGTGATCACTCGCCAGCTTCTGATCAGTATCTTCTATCCAAACACCCCGCTTCACGACGGCGCCGCGATCGTCCGGCAGGATCGGGTGCTCGCTGCCTCGTGCGTTCTCCCGCTTAGCGACAACGTAGCCACCGGCGGCCAACTCGGAACCCGACATCGTGCGGCGATCGGCATGACTGAAGAATCAGACGCGATCGTGATCATCGTCTCAGAGGAGACCGGCCAGATCTCGGTGGCTCATAGCGCTGGCCGACTGGTTCGCAACCTCGACCAGGAGCGACTGCGTCGTGTATTGCGCGCACTCCTCAAGATTGATCAACGTGATCGCTCCGAGCGCCCGGGCCGTCGCCGGCAATCGCAGGAATCGCCCCCTGATCAACAGTTCGAGGCTGGCGTATGAGTGCCTCCAGCACGGCGATCACCCAGCGAGCTCGACAGGCATCCCATAGCGTCCGTCGATTCTTCGACGCGGGGAACATCTTTCGGTTCCTGGTCTCGATCCTCCTTGCCTTCGGACTCTGGGCACTGGTGACCTATCAGAACGACCCTGAGACCACCCGAGTTATGGGAGGAATACCCGTAACAGTGAACGACATAGCGTCAGACTTCGAGCTCGTTGGAGATCCACCGACGGTCGACATCACGATCCAGGGTCCCCAGAGCATCATTACCACACTCGAGCGGGAGCAAATCTCAGCAGTCGCAGACATGGAAGAGATCCAATCTGCGGGCGTCCACGACGTAGACGTCGAGATCGAAGCTCCAGCCGATGTTCGTGTTCGTGATGTAGTTCCGGAAACGGTGAGTGTAGAGATCGATCGTATGATCGAAGTTGATGGGATACCGATATCGGTGATCGATCCGGTTGACGTTCCGACAGGTCTGGCGGTGGACACGATCGAGATCCAGCCTGACACAGTTATCATCAACGGTCCGGCACGAGCCGTTCAGCAAGTCGAAGAAGCTCTCGTAGAGCTCCAGATCGCAGGGCGAACGACAACATTCGTTGTCCAGTTGGAGCCACTGCCGGTCGATGAGAACGGTGATCCGGTTGAAGGAGTGTCGGTGCTTCCCTCTGAAGTCTCCGTCACTGTCAGCTTCGAAGAGAGCCGTGACAC
>SLFF01000218.1 GCA_007124395.1 Thermomicrobiaceae bacterium
CGTGACTGTTCCATAGACGGTGGAAGGTGACGAAAACAGACCTCGCAGGGTATTGTGCTGGTGCTGAACCAAACCAAATACCCTGGAGGTCTTGACGATGACAATACACCTGAAGTTGCCACACGTCCAATCTGAGCCGACGACCCGTCCCGGCGGCTGTCCGGCCTGTGGTCATTGGCATCTGCAGCGACACGGTACGGCGCCGAAACCGATCCGTGACCAGCATCTCCGCCATGTGCGTGTGCATCGATATCGCTGTTGTCATTGCCGACACACCTTCCGGCACTATCCAGTTGGGGTCACGGCCGCCGATCACTCTCAGCGACTGGTCGCGCTGCTGGCGGTACTCTGGGCGCTGGGACTGAGTCTGCGCCGCACCGCGCTGGTGCTTGAGGTGCTGGGCATGGCGACCAGCTTTGTGAGTGTCTGGCGAGCGGTGCAATCGGTCGGAGCCAGCCTGCGTCGGACCTGCGTGGGAACGGTTGCCGTGCTGGGAGTGGATGGGACCGGTATGCGGCTGGCCGGAACCACGGTCGGCGTGGTCGTAGCAGTGGACACTGGCACGGGACAGGTACTCGATTTGGAACTGACCGATGAGCGTGATCCGGCGGCCCTGCAGTCCTGGCTCCGGCCACTGGTCGAGTCGTACGGCATCGAGGTGCTGGTGACCGATGATCTGGGCAGCTATGCGGTGACCGCGGAGCACCTGGACGTGGCGCGACAGGGATGTCGGTTTCACCTGGCACGCTGGGTCGGTCGCCGGTTGCATGAACTGGAGACAGGACTGGGACCGGAGTATCGTCCGGTGCTGCAGCGGGTACGCGCGATACTGGATCGGGGAGAGGCGGATGGTGATCGCCAGTTGCTTGAATTGTGGCAGTCATTGCGTGCGGTCCCGCATCCACGGGACGGCCCCCGCTCAGCCGAGGTCAGACTCTGGCGACTGCTGGGGTGGCTCAGTGAGCGGTGGTCGAGTTACCGACTCTGTGCCCGACGTTCCGATGTGCCGGCCACCAACAACCGGAGTGAGCAGGCAATTGGGCGAATAAAGGTCCGCAGCCGGACCGTTCGCGGGTACAAAAGCGAGACCGGGCTGCTCAACGCCAGTGCGCTGGCTGGGTTGGTCGGAACCGGACGGGATCTCGACTTCCAGTCCCTGATTGGCACCCCTGCACCGTAACCACACCGTCACGCCCCCGGCTCCGTTCACGCCTGCCTTTGATTCGCCAACTACCTCTGTAACAGTCACGCATCTGCAGCTCTTTTGACAGTACAGACCCAGCGCTGCTACCGTGTACCTAACTGACGGAAACTCGACACATGGGAGAATGCGCGGGCAAGCAACCCGGGATTTTGCGATCTTTGCGTCCCGGCAGTTGCTCACAGTTCTCTCTAGAGGAGGAAGACATGACCCGGGGCAATGGCGTTGAACGACTGTCGACACAGTTGACAGAACATCGAATGACACGACGCACGTTGCTGAAACGTGCCGCGGTTATCGGTGCCTCGACGCCGCTTCTCGCTGGGCTTCTGGCAGCCTGTGACGACGACTCAACCGATGATGCGGCCGACGACTCGGCCGTTGTTGAGGACGACGACGAAGTCGAACCAGCTGAAACTGCTGACGACGACGTAGACGAACCCGAGGATGACTCTGAAGAAGATGATGACGCCGAATCGGACGACGATGTCGAGCCTGATGATGATTCCGAAGTTGGCGAGGGACAGCGCGGAGGCTCACTTAACGTCGCCCTGATCGGTGACCCGCCATCGATCGACATCCACCAGACCACCGCGGTAACTGTCGGTTTCTTCGCCTGGCACATCTACGAACCTCTGTTCACCTGGGATGAAGACTTCGCCGTTACCCCTGAACTCGTCGATAACCACGAAGTCAGTGACGACGGCATGCTCAACACCATTCAACTGCGTGAGAACATCACGTTCCACAACGGAGAAGAGATGACCTCCCACGACGTGGTCGCTTCAATCCAGCGCTGGAACGAGGCGGGAGGCGTCGGTGCGAGCCTCCTGGAAGCAATCGACAACATTGACGAGGTAGACGATCACACGATCGAGTTCGAGATGAATACGCCATTCGGAGCGTTTAGCACTATGCTGGCGCGCAGATACGGCGGTTGCGCAATCTATCCGGCATCCGTTATCGAAGAGTCATCAGAGTCCAGTCTCGATGATTACATTGGTACTGGCCCGTATCAGCTCGTTGAATACACAGCTGATCAGCATGTACATGTTCAACGATTCGAGGATTACAACAGCCGAGAAGAAGAGCCATCCGGGTATGCTGGCCGTAAACACCAGTATCTCGACGAGATCTATTTCATTCCAGTTCCCAACGAGGCATCCCGCGCCGCTGGCCTTCAAGCCGGAGATTATGACTATCTCGAATCCATGAGTCCCGATCAGTTCGAAGAACTCGAAGACGACCCGAACGTGGTCGCTGAAATGCTTCCCCCCGTCACCTGGCCCACGTTCGTGTTCAATACTCGCGAGGGAATTCTGGCTGACCAGACCATGCGCCAGGCGCTCCAAGCTGCGCTCGATCATGAAGAACTCATGACGGCCGGCTACGGGGAAGATCGATTTCGACTGACATCCAGTGTTCTGCTCGAAGAGACCGCGTTCGCGACCTACGCCGGTGAAGAGAATTACAACATCAACGACCCGGATCTGGCCCGAGAACTGCTAGAAGAAGCTGGTTATGATGGGGAGCCGATTCGGTTCATCACCAGCCAGGAATATCAGTTTCTCTACAACATGGCGGCAGTGTGCACCCAGCAGCTTGAAGACGTCGGTGTGAACGTCGACCTGCAGGTTTATGACTGGGCAACACTGATCGAAACCCGAGGTGACGAAGATGCCTGGGACATATTTACCACCTTCATTTCTTTCGCCCCGGACCCGTTGGTGAGTACATTTGTCGCAACCACATCATGGCCCGGGTGGTGGGATACCGAAGAGAAGGTCGAACTGGTTTCGCAGATCGAACAGGAGACTGACTTCGATGTTCGCTTCGAAGCCTGGGAACAACTCCAGGAGCTGTTCTATGAGCAAGTTCCCATGATCAAGCTCGGGGATGACATGGACTTCAATGCTCGTTCACCACGACTCCAGGGTTTTGAGCCGATCACACAGCTTGGTGTCGCGTTCTGGAACATGTGGGTCGAAGACTAGATTCGATACGCCAACGAACACATCATCGTGACGGTTCAGCAGCGAATCGTTGTCTAGTGAACGGCAACCGGCCAGGTCGATTGACCTGGCCGGTCTCCACGATAGAACTCCCTGCCCCCAGACAACTTCATTCGAGGTCGCTACGTGATCGGGTTCTTACTGAAGAATTCCCCAAGAACCCTGGCCGACCCCGTCGGGTTCATCTCCAGCATGAAGTGAGTCGAATCCGGCAGAACGACATTCTCGGCCTGAGGGAACCAATCCTTCATCAGTTCATGGGTCTCGTGGAAGTACGGCCGACTACGCTCGCCAGTGACATTGAGTACCGGACAGGCAATCCTGGCGGCGTGTTCGGCAGTGAACTCCCAGGAATTCATCGCCGGTGAGTCGTTCTCAAGGATCACGTCCAGCTCATCCATCAGTCGCTCGCGCCATCCTGGTGGCAAAGAGGATGAGAGCTCTGCCTCGTAATTCGGTCCGGCAAGCTCCGCGAGGAACGCGTGTACCGCTCCGGCTCTATCATTTTCCTGGTAGCGGGTTTCCACAACGCCGAGCGCGTCCACAACATCCGGATACTTCCCGAGGATATGAGGAATTCCGGGCTCCAGCAGCGCGAGCGACTGAACACTCTCCGGGTAGTCGTGGGCATACTGAAGGGCGATCGCGCCACCAAGCGACAGCCCCCCAACGTGCATCCGCTCGATGCCGAGTTGGTCGACGACCTTCTTCGCCTGGGCAGCTATCCCTTCAATGGTAGACGGACCGGGATTTCCACCACTTATGGCATAGCCCGCCCGCTGGAAATGAATCAAACGGAAATTCTCCGTCAGTGCTGGCTCCTGGATAACCGCGAGGCACTCGTCTCCGGATCCACCATGAAGGAAGAGGATCGGATCACCGGCCCCGACATCCCACAACGCCAGCTGAGCCCCGTCGATAGTGACCCGTTGCATGGAATCGACAACCATATTGCCCGCTCCATTTCACATGTACAACGACTGACTATGCCTATTTTGTGAGAAATACGCTCTTCTGTCAAGATGACTGGACAACTCCAAAACGATTGACAAACCGGCAGAATGGCCCTACAATGGGCCGTGCTGCAGAAAAATCTGCGCTCAGTTACTTGCACGATACTCTTCCGAGAGGCCGGACAGATGATGTCCAACGTGAGCGATAGCATCATCACCATGGTGAGCACCAGCGGTAGCGGTGTTGATCTGGTTCGCCTGCGCATGCCAGGCGGTGGTGCAGCCGCACGCGGGATCAGTCTGCCCGGAAGTGGAGATCGTTGACAAGCTAACGAACTAGCCAGTCAGAAAACGATTACCCACCGTGGGCAGCGAGTCTCAACAGACCCGTTCCACGGTTTTTTGTGTTCGGAAAACAGGAGTTGATAGACGATGCGAACGATGGATCCGCCCAATATAACGCCAATCGATGACCCGGTGATCAGATCGATCGACCCGGCCAGTGACGCAATGGTCGTCGATCATCTGACCAAGACGTTCGTCCGCAAGACACTGATTACCCGGAAGACGCTGCAGACGATCCATGCCGTGGAAGATGTGAGCTTCCGGATTCGTCGCAACGAGATCTTCGGAGTTCTCGGGGCCAACGGATCAGGAAAATCGACACTCATCCGGATGATGTCGACGCTCATCACGCCGGATGCAGGCTCGATCTCGATCTTCGGTTATGACGTCCACAAGGATGAAGCGATCGTCAAGCGACTGATCAACCGGGTGTCTGTCGAAGCATCCTTCTTCAAGAAACTCTCGGCGATGGAAAACCTGCTCTACTCATCCCGGCTCTACGGAAGATCTGGAAAGTCGCTCCGGCGGGACATCGTAGAGATCCTGAGCGCGCTCGGCATCTCACCCGACCGGATTGATGCGCCGCTGGAGCAACTCTCCCGCGGAATGCAGCAAAAAGTGGCGATCGCTCGAGCGTTCCTGACTTCGCCAGTGATGTTGCTGCTGGACGAGCCCACAACCGGACTCGATCCGCGATCGAAAAAGGACGTGCAGCACTTCGTCAACCGACTGCGCGATGAGCACGACGCGACGATATTGCTCTGCACGCACGACATGGACGAAGCCGAGAAGCTCTGTGACCGGATCGCGGTGATCGATAACGGCCGGATGATCGAGCTGGATACCGCGCAGAATCTCAGGACACGAGTCGGGCTGGAAATCGGAAACCCGGCAGCCACGCTCGAGGATGTGTTCATCCATCTGACCGGACGAAGCATCGAAGAACTGGAAATCCCGGCAGAGGAGATTGTGGCCTGATGGCAATTAACTTTGAAACGAGGCAGATGAATGGGAACAGCATTCGATCCATCACCCAGGCCCAATCCTATTGGTGGGGTTGGGCTAAGCAGACAGATGCAGGCCTCCTGGGCCTTCGTGGAGCGGAACTTCTTTCTGGTTCGGCGCTACTGGGGCTGGGAGATCGCCTTCATTATCTACAACATCACGACGTCGCTAAGCATCGTGTACATCGGAAAGGCTCAGCAAATCGAAGGGCAGGATCTGATCCTGTATCTCGGAATCGGCACGCTGGTCTGGTCGTACCTGCACGCAGTTTTCACCAACATCAGCGAGATGATCTCGTGGGAACGCTGGGAGGGGACGATCGAGTACACGATGATGGCGCCGATCTCCCGACTGACGCATATGCTCGGGGTCTCGCTATTCAGCATTCTCTACGGACTGGTGCGATCAGTGATTCTGTTCTTCGTACTGGCGATGTTCTTCGACATCAATCTGAGCAACGCCAATCTCGTGGGGGCACTGACGCTGATGCTGGTTGGCAGTCTGAGCTTCGTAGGAGTCGGAATCATGGCCGCGGTGCTGCCACTGCTCTTCACGGAGCGGGGCGAGGCGATGACATTCATCATCTCATCGGTATTGCTCCTGGTGTCCGGTGTCTACTACCCGATCGATGTCCTGCCTGGCTGGATGCAGATGATCGGACAATTCTCCCCGGCAACCTACGTACTGGAGGGTATGCGAGCAACGATTCTGGAAGGTGAAGCGACATCAAATCTCTGGCAGTTTCTGATACCGATGATGATCATCGGCCTGTTGACGATCCCGATGGGTATGTTCGTCTTCAACACAGTAGAGAAGTTTGCGAAACGAACCGGACGACTAAAGCGAAGTGGGTAGAGGACGGCCCTCAACCCCGGCCCTGTCTCCCTCGAGGGGCGCAGAGTCGAGGACAACGAAAACTCTCTCCCCTCTCCCAGGATTGGGAGAGGGGGTGGGGGTGAGGGCCATAACACGAGAAAGGAAACACCAATGAAACCACCATTTCTGACCGGAGAGCGCGTCTACATTCGGGCGATGATCGAAGAGGACAAGAACTGCGCCGTTGCCTGGTACGACAGCGAGTTCCCGGTAAACGCAGTACGTGCCGAGAAGTTCATGCGGGAAGAGATCAAGGTGAGCTGGGCCGCTCGACGCAAGTACTTCGTAATCGTCAGGACCGACAACGATCAGGTGATCGGCGGCATCAAGATGAAGACGTGGGACATGCGATCAGCTGATCTGGCGATTCGGATGGCCCCGCATCTTTCACCTGAAGATGCCGATGACTACAAAGCCGATGCGATTCGCCTGTTCATACCGTGGATTCGCGACGAGCACGAGTACATGGCTCAGACCGTGGAGATCGCCGAGGACGAGCCACAGTGCATCGCGGCGGCCGAGGAGCTGGATCTGTACTTCGGGGTTCGGTTCCGTGGCTATCTGCGTCGTCCGGGCAAGCGGATCGATCTGCGGGTCTACCAGGCACTGAACACGAACTGGGCTGTACCCGATGCGTAATCCCGTGATGATCGGTGAGCGCATCTACCTGCGGGCATTCGAGCTCGACGACGCCAGGGTGTTCGCCGAAGCCTCGCACTATGAGACCGAAACGTTCATGGATCGAGGACGAACACCGCACAGTCCTCTGGTGCAGGAGCATCTGATCAGGGAGGCCTATGCCCAGCCTCTGCAGGACGGCGAACTTCAGTTTGTTATCTGCTTGAAGGAGTCTCACGAGGCTATCGGTCTGATCGCAATCGATCATATCGATCTGATCAACGGAACGTCAGAGACCGGCACCCGGTTCCACAACCCGGAATACCGGGGCAAGGGATACGGAACCGAGGCGAAACATCTGATTCTGGAATATGCCTTTCACCGGCTGCATCTGGAACGGGTTGTCTCGTTCGTCTTCGAACCAAACACGCGCTCGGCCGCCGCGCTCGACAAACAGGGTTACCAACCGGCCGGCCGGGTCAAGTACAACGACATCAAGGATGGAATGATCCGGGACATGCTGGTATTCGATCTCACTTATGACGAATGGCTGGCGGCACGAGAACGCTGGCAGCAGAAACAGCAGCGTCAAACGAAGCAGTAATCAATAAGACAGGTTGGGAGGTGGAATATGAAGAATCCAGTGCTGGTGAGTGAGCGAGTCTATCTGAGGCCGTTCGAGGTCGATGATGCGAAGGAGCTCGCTGAAGCATCTCACTACGAAACGGATACGTTCATGGAACGCGGGCGGGATCTGGGTAGCCCGCTTGCCTTTGAAAACTACATCAAGGAGCTCTACGAGAAGCAGCCGACAGACGGTGAGATCCAGTTCGCGGTCTGTCTGACCGAGAACGACGAGTGTATCGGGATGATCGGTCTCGAGTTCGTCGATCTCATCAACGGCGTGGCCGAAACGGGAAGCTGGTTCCACAATCCGGAGTACCGGAACAAGGGCTACGGAACGGAAGCCAAGCACCTGATTCTGGAGTACGCCTTTCATCGGCTGCATCTGGAGCGGATCATCTCGATCGTCTTCGAGCCAAACACGCGCTCGGCTGCGGCCCTGGCGAAACAGGGCTACAAGCCGGCCGGTCGGCTGAAGTACGACGACCTCAAGGATGGCCGCTATCAGGACCTGCTGGTGTTCGATCTGTTGCGAGAGGACTGGCTATCCTATCGGGAACAGTGGCGCGCTGAGCAGGAACGTCGAAAACAGGAACTACAGGCATAACGCGATAAACGAAGCACGAACACAGCACGATCTTTCACCAACGGCCCGACCACTCCCCTGGTCGGGTCGTTCTTTTCCGGGCTTCTAGAGCAGTTTTCGTTTATGTTGACGGTAGATTGGGCAGCTCCGTCTGCCCCTGTCAACCAGACCGGTTCGCTGGGCTGGGCGACACGGAGGTCGCCGACTACCAGTCGCCAACGTCATAGCAACGCGGTCTAAATGCATGCGTTTATGGCTGTTCTGGAGGCTCAACCAGTCGGTGACGTAGCGCGTAGGCGATCACCTGTGCCCGGTTCTGGACGTGGAGTTTGTCCAGGATGTTGCGCAGGTGGTACTTGACGGTGTTCTCACTGACTACCAGTTGTTCGGCGAGTTCTTTATTGCTGGTGACCCCCTGAACCAGGAGTTCCAGCACCTCTCGCTCACGCTCGGTGAGCATGGAATCTGGCTTCTGATCCTTCGGCACTTCCGGTTTAGCGAACTCACGCAGCACCTTGCGAGCGAGGCCCGGCGTGAGGGCTGGTTCTCCACGGGTGACGCCATCCAGCAGTTCGAAGAACTGGCTTGCTTCCAGATTCTTGGGGATGAATCCCTGCGCACCGGATTTGATTGCCTCGAAGAGATCGGCATCGTCTTCCGAAGCGGTTACCACCACCACGCGAGTATCGGATTCATCGGCGGTCAACACGCGGGTAGCATCCAGCCCGCCCATTTCCGGCATGGTGAGATCCATCAGCACAATATCCGGCTTGAAATGGCGAGTCATCTCTACCGCTTGCTTGCCATTCTTCGCCTCGGCCACTACATCGACCCCACGCGCTTCCAGCAGGCTCTTGAGCCCATCCCGGAAGAGCAAGTGGTCATCAGCGATTACGACCCTCACGGTCATCTCCTGTCGTCTGTCTGGCCTGCACCTGTGCGGGAAGATACCCGGTTACCACTGTGCCGGAGCCACGCTCGGATTCGATCTCCAGCCATCCACCCACCGCAACGGCACGCTCTCGCATGATCGAGAGGCCAAATCGCGGGATGGAGCGTCGCTCGAACGTTTGCGGATCGAACCCGGACCCCTCATCGGTAATCCGGATCAGCACCCCATTATCCTGTTCCTGCAGCTCCACCGTTGCCCGGCTTGCTCCGGAGTGTTTCCGGACATTGGAGAGTGCTTCCTGCACAATCCGTAGTAATTGTAGTTCGCTGATTGAGGAAAGCGCATCTACGGCCCGGCCGCTGTATTCAATCGACAAGTCTACCTGTAAACCAGTCTGATCCTGCCAGCGCTCGATGAAGTCAGTGATCGCGCCAACAACACCCTGCTCCAGTTCACTGGCGGTGCGTAGCCCCAGAATGCCCTCTCGTACATCATTGTAGGCCTCCCGGGCAGCTTTTGAGAGCTGCTGCAGGTGTTCGCGGCCACGCTCGGTATCACCGTTGAGCAGGAACTGATCGGCTGCCTGTGCCTTGGTGTTCACGTAGCCGAGCAATTGAGCCAGGCTGTCGTGCATCTCCCGGGCGAGTCGTCCGCGCTCCTCGGTGATCGCCATCGCCTGTACCTGACGATGGAGCCGGGCGTTGTCGATCGCCAGCGCGGCCTGAGTGGCGAAGCGGGCAAGTGTGTCCTCGTCGGAGATGTTGAAGGAGTCGTCGTCCATCTTCTCGGTGAGGTAGAGATTGCCGACCACGGTGTCCTGCACCAGAATCGGCACCGCCAGCAGGCTCTTCATCGGTGGATGATGCGGTGGAAAACCGGCCGATGCCGGGTGAGTGGCGAGATCGTCGAGTCGCAACCGCTCCCCCTGATCCAGCACCAGTCCCAGCAGTCCCTGTCCGCGGGGAATCGGGCCGATCGCCTCCCGTTGCTCCGCCGTGATGCCAGAGGTCAGGAACGCTTCGATACCGCCACCCTCGTGGACCAGCGACAGCGCACCATACCGGGCTCCCACCAGTTCCCGGGCCTGTTCGACCACTTTCTGCAGGACAACTTCCAGATCGAGTGCGCTGGTGACATCGAGCCCGGCCTGGTGTAGCAGCCAGAGCTCACGGTTCTGCTGCGCCAGGCGATCCTGCATTCGGCCGATCACTGAGAAGATCATCTGAGCGAAGAGATAGGTCCCGATCAGCACCACTATGAGCAGCAGCAGGTAGCCGACCCAGCCCTCGACAGTCGACGGCAGCAGGACCTGACGAACCAGCTCCAGCGCCACCAGGAAGAGCAATGGAGCGAGAATCGCCAGCCATTTCAACCGAACGAGGCTGTCCGGATCTCCGGCACGGGGTATCTGCAATGTACGGTCTTCAATCCATCGACGTATCATGACTCCAGCCCTGCTCAGTCCCAGCTTCGGTGCCCATCAGAATACTCGCCCAGACAGATGGCGACCACACCCATTCGGGCGGGATTACCGCGTGGTCACGATATCACCACACGCTGTCGCGGAATTGCTACCATTCCGTGGGTATCGGGCAGGGCCGCTCAGGAGTAACTGACGTTGCAGCAATCAGACCACGATCAGCAGTCAAGCACCGAACAGACCGATTCGGCACCAGCGCTGGTGCCGTGGTGGCAGCGTGATCCCTGGCTTCATGTCTGGGTGCTCGGTCTGTTTCTGGTATTCACCATCGGGATGACCTGGCCACTGGCCAGACACATGACCGATACGCTGGTGAGCTGGGGCGACCCGGTCTTTCAGGCATGGACGATGGCCTGGAACGTCCACGCCTGGAGCACCAATCCGCTGGACGTGTTCAATGCAAACATCCTCTATCCCTATCGGAACACGCTGGCGTACTCCGATCATCTCTTCGGTCAGACGATCTTCGTCGCGCCAATCATTGCGCTGTTCGACACGCCGATTCTAGCCGACAACATCTCCAGATTCATTGCCCTGACGCTGACCGGGTTCTTCACCTATCTGCTGGTCTACGATCTCACCGGCAGCCGGGTTGCCGGAATCGTAGCCGGGTTTGCCTACGCCTTCATCCCGAACCGTATGGCACATATCGAGCATCTGAACATCCTGACTGCCCAGTATCTGCCGCTGATTCTGCTGGCCGCGAGACGAGCACTGATCCATCGCTCGACCAGGTGGGCCATCGCGCTCGGAGGCGTGTTGTTCATTCAGGGGATCTCCGGGGTCTATTTCCTCTATTTTTCCGGAATCCTGTTGCTGGTGATCTTCGTGGCCTGGCTGATCAAGGATCACTCCCGGGAAACGCTGATCATGTTGGGCAAGATGATCGGTATCTGTGCCATCGCCGCGGTGATGCTGGTGCCCTCACTCTGGCCGTATCAGGTTGTAAGTCAGGATCTCGGCATCGTCCGCACTCAGGCAGATGTCAAGCTCTGGAGTGCCGTCCGCAGCGACTATCTGTCCGTTCATCCGAACAACCGCCTGTACGGTGACTGGCTCGGCGGGAACTATCACCGCCACCTGGAGCAGGATCTCTTTCCGGGGTTCCTGCTGGTTATCCTCGCAATCGTCGGGCTGTTCTATACCCGGCTCGTCTGGGAACGCTGGATGCTGCTGGGGCTGACGGCGTTTTCGTTTCTGCTGAGCTTCGGGGTGATCTTCACGCTGCTCGACCGGGAGTACACCAACCCGTATGTGCTGTTCTATGAGATCGTGCCGGGATTCCAGGCGATCCGGGTAGCTGCCCGCTTCGGCGGTCATCTGGCGACGCTCGGACTGGCCGGGCTGGCCGGTTTGGGTGTGGCGCTGATCGTCCAGCAAGTCAGAGCCCGGATGCCTGATCTACGGCGCGGGCAGATTGCCTCAATCGGGGTTGGGGTGCTCTGCCTGACGATCATGACCGCGGAATACTCACACAACATGGACCTGCCCGGCCCGTTGCCGACCTCGCTGGAAGATGTCGATCGCCCGGACTACGAATGGCTTGCCGAGCACCAGCCGATCACGCTGGAGCTGCCGATGGGCGAAGGTGATGTCGCATCGGCCTGGCCGAACTTCTGGTCCACGATGCACTGGAGCCAGGTGGTCAACGGCTACAGCGCCATTGCGCCACCGGCGTACTACATCTTCCGGGATCGCATGAGCCAGTTTCCGCAGGAGGATACGGTCGAGCTCCTGCAGGGAATGGGTGTCGAGGCCGTCGTCTACCATACCGAGCCGGAGGTCCCGATCGACGACGATCCGGTGCTTCAAGCGATTCTGGATGTTCCAGAGCTGACCGAGCAGGTTGGCTATCCGGACTATGTCTGGACGCTGGAACAGGATCCATGGATGTGGCGACTGGTAGATCAGATC
>SLFF01000230.1 GCA_007124395.1 Thermomicrobiaceae bacterium
ATTTCTGGATTCGGACAGGAAGTGAAGCGATGAGCGCGGTAGAACAGACAATCAGTGAACAATTCGTCCCGCCGATGACGCTCGAACAGCAACGGGACATGCTGGCCATGCGCCTCGAAACTGGGTTCTCCAAGATCGAAGAAGCGGTGGCTCGCGGACACAATGTCGAACGGTGGGAATCAGCCTGGCAGTCGTTGCTGGCAGAGTACGTGTCGGTGTGTGATCGAATCGCCGGGCATCGCTGACGGTGCCTGCAATTGACAACTTCTGAATCCCGATGGTAGCTTCCGGCATTCCGCCGGCATAATCGACCCGTCACTTCAGGAGCTATCTGTGAACCCGTCAACCGATGCCTACCCCATCGACCGCATCCGCCAGGACGTTCCCGTATTGCACGAACTCTGCTACCTCAACACTGGCACCGTCGGCATAATGAACGAGACCGTATTGGCCAGTCACCTGGAAGCCATCAGCCACTACGAACGCTACGGCCATGCTGGCGAAGCCGCAACACGGGAAGGCTACGAAACGGGCCGGGCGGCATTCGCCCGATTGCTGAACGCCAGACCAGAAGAAATCGCCCTTACCCGCAACGCCTCAGATGGAATCAACTACGTGGTGGCTGGACTCGATCTGCCAGCTGGATCGACGATCGTTACCACCACCGAAGAACATCCGGCGGTCCTCCACCCACTCGCTCTGGCTGCACGCAAGTCCGGGGTAAAGATCCGGATGATCTCTCTGGACGATTCCGATGAAGAACTTCTGAAATCGTTCCGGAGCGCAGTCTCTGGCGGCGATGTCAAACTTGCAATTTTCAGCCACGTCTCCTGTGAAACTGGTCGGCGACTCCCGGTCAACGATATGTGCAACATCTGTCGGGCATATGAGGTGCTGTCGCTGGTCGACGCTGCCCAGTCGCTCGGGCAGTTCCCGGTCGATGTTCAGCAGCTCGGATGCGATTTCACCACTGGAAATGGCCACAAATGGCTGTCCGGCCCGAAAGGTACCGGGTTCCTCCACGTCCGGGCAGATCGAACTGATCTACTGTCACCGAGCTACGTTGGCGACGGCTCTGTTGAACCTCGCTTCGATCGCTCCCGTTTCAGTCAGAATGGAATCGACGATTCTCACTGGGCTTTCAGGGGAGATGCCTGGCGGTTCGAGTTCGGCACTCGCAACTGGCATCTCTATAAAGCAATCGCCGACGCAGTGCGCTATCAGGAAGAGATCGGCTGGGAGTTGATCTATCAACATGTCGATCGTCTCAGCACATCGCTGAAGCACGAACTGGCGATCCGATCTGGAGTGACGGTTCACACCCCGGATTCGTGGGCAGACAGCTGCGGAATCGTGACGTTCTCAGTCGATGGTTGGGACGGCGTTCAGCTGGCAGAAGAACTCTGGCAGACGCACAACATTATCCAGCGGCGAGTGCAGATACCGAGTGGCGTGCGCATCTCTGTGGCCCATTACACCAATGAACAGGACATCGAGCAGTTCCTGACCGCACTCGATCAAATCAGAGGCCAGGCCAGCGAATAATCGAATTGTGAGATGGGTGGGTGTCGTCTACAAGTGACTGGTGTCGTTGTAGCGCATGAGCAACGCGGGAAGATCACCGCGCATATCGACCGTGGTGATGCCGCAGTTTTCGAAGTGGAACGATCGTCCCGCCGAAATCGGCAATCCCAGCAACACAGCGAGCAGCGTCCGCATTGTGCCGCCGTGTGAGACCAGCAGAATGTCTCCCGGTGGAAGCTCTGATTCTATGGACTCTAACCGGTCAAAGAACCGCTGGCTGCGCTCACCGAGATCCAGCATGCTCTCGCCACCGGGAGGGCGGGCATCGATGTCGTTTTCATCGTGGTAGTGAGATTCATCGCCGAGCATACCGGTATCCGGGTCCCGGTACTTGCCCTCCAGCGAGCCCTTATTCGCTTCGCGGAGATCAAACGACCCGCGAATCTCGATTCCCAGGCTTTCGGCAATCGGCCGAGCCGTTTCGAACGCTCGACCGAGATCACTGGCAAAACAAACGGTGATCGGCATGGAAGACATCCGGGCAGCAGTCAATGCTGCCTGATGCTCGCCTTCATCGCTCAGGGGCACATCTGTGTGCCCCTGAAAACGACGAACCCTATTCCATGTTGTTACGCCATGCCGAACCAGGTGGAAGCGTCGATGCATCCGCGGACTACCTCGATCAACTATCCGTTGCGAATAGCCACGGACTCGATCTTGACTTCTTCAGTCGGGCTGGACATCTCGCCAGTGCGGCTCGGCTGAACCTGCACGTTGGCGATCTCATCAACCACTTCCATGCCTTCGGTCACCTCGCCAAAAATGGTGTAGTTTGGCGGAAGTTGTCCGCGAAGGTCACCGTGAACGATGAAGAACTGGGAGCCATTCGTGTTCGGCCCTGCATTGGCCATAGCAACGGTTCCCTGCGTGTACTCGCGGGTAACCGGTTCGTCCTCAAACCGATATCCGGGACCACCGGCGCCAGTCCCGGTGGGATCACCGGTCTGAATCATGAAGCCGTTGATCACACGATGAAAAGGAACATCGGTGTAGAACC
The DNA here is from genome assembly GCA_007124395.1 of Thermomicrobiaceae bacterium. Classification (GTDB taxonomy): domain Bacteria; phylum Chloroflexota; class Chloroflexia; order Thermomicrobiales; family Thermomicrobiaceae; genus SLMJ01. The sequence continues at coordinate 2,582 of SLFF01000230.1, forward strand.
CTTGCTCAGCCAGAAATACGAAGTTGTTGACCGCTAGCGGAGCGTCATCCTGAAACAGGTTGACGACCACTTCGCCACGGTTCGTGGTCAGGACAGCCTGATAATCGGCTCCGTCGGCGAGCTGCATCTCCGGCGGATTGTCCCACTGCATTGACGGTTGCTGCAAAGCTTCCTCTTCTCCTTCTTCTGGTTCAGATTCAATATCGGTATCGGCTGACTCTTCAACGGGCTCGGATTCACCCTCGGATGCGTCGGCGGACTGCGGCTCCGCAGTCTCAACCTGTTCAACATCCGTGTCATCAGAGACAACAATATCTGTGGACTCGTCGTCCCCTCCACATGCGGCCAGAACCACAACAAACGAGAGGGAGATGACGAGCCACAGAACGATTCCAGAATTCGACCGAGCGTTGATCACCAGCGATTCCTTTCAGTGTCACGGCCTTGCGACCGTCAGGAATCATACACGCTCGGATCAGTCGATTGTCGGCCCGTAACGCTCGAGATCTTCGTCCGTCAGTTTCGCGAACTTCTTGAAGTTCTCCCGGAACATCTCTGCCAGCTTCCGGGCCTGACGATCATAGGCTTCTGGATCTTCCCAGGCGTCGCGAGGTTTGAGCACGTCATCGGGAACGCCCGGGCAATTGTCCGGCACCTCGAATCCGAAAACGGGATCGGTGGTGGTAGAAACCTCGCGCAGCTCCTTGCTGAGCGCTGCGTCGATCATCGAGCGTGTGAACTTGATCGGCACCCGATCACTCTCACCGGCCGGTCCGCCAATCCACCCGGTATTGACCAGGTAGACTCGGGATCCATGCGACTTCAGTCGATCTCGCAACAGATTGGCATACACCGTTGGTCGATGGGTCAGGAACGGCGCACCGAAACAGGTACTGAAGGTTGCCTGCGGCTCAGTCAGGCCGATCTCGGTTCCAGCGACTTTGGCCGTGTAGCCGGACAGGAAGTGATACATCGCCTGTTCCGGCGAAAGAATCGAAATCGGAGGCAGAACCCCGAACGCATCAGCGGTCAGGAAGATCACCGCGGTTGGGTGATCACCGATACCCTCGTCTGCCACATTCGGCAACGACTCCAGTGGATAGGCACCGCGCGTGTTCTCGGTCCGCGAACTGTCGTCAAAATCGATCTCGCGAGATACCGGATCGACCACAACATTCTCGAGAACCGTCCCGAACATCTGCGTCGTCTGGTAGATCTCCGGCTCGGACTCTTCCGAGAGATTGATCATCTTGGCGTAGCAACCACCTTCGAAGTTGAAGATGCCGCGGTCGCTCCAGCCATGTTCGTCATCGCCAATAAGCTGGCGCTTCGGGTCGGTGGATAGCGTCGTTTTTCCGGTACCGGAGAGGCCGAAGAAGAGCGCTGTATCGCCCTCTTCGCCGATATTCGCTGAGCAGTGCATCGAGAAGACATTCTGCAACGGCAGTTCATAGTGCATCACCGAGAAGATCGATTTCTTCATCTCGCCGCCGTATTCGGTGCCCCCGATGAGTACCAGCTTCTTCTCGAAACTGAGTGCAATAAAGGTATCAGTGCGAAGGCCCATCTTCTCCGGATCTACTTTGCACGATGGCAGGTCGATAACCGTAAAGTCCGGCACCGTCTCGTGCCTGCTACCAGGCGCTAGCCGGATGAACATATTCCGAACGAACAAGTTGTGCCAGGCTTTTTCGGTGATAATGCGAACCTTGAGCTGGTACCGTGGATCAGCACCTACCAGGCAATCCTGTACATACAGTTCCTTGCCGTTGGCATGGGCCGTCACCAGCTTGTGCAGTTCATCGAACTGCTCCGGGGTCATCGAAGCGTTTCCGTCCCACCAGATGTGTTCCCGCGACGACGGCTCATCGACGATGTACTTGTCCTTTGGTGACCGACCAGTATATTTGCCGGTCGAAACAACCAGCGGGCCGTTCTCAGCGATGATCGCCCCATCGCGTGCAACACTGTGTTCGTACAAGTGCGCAGCATTAAGGGTCCAGTGGATCTTCCCTGGGTTATCTATTCCGTGAACAGATAGTGGACTGTCTGTCTTCTGACGCTCCGACGTGGTCATATGTTCCTCCTGATACCACTCTGGGTCCAGTCGCTCTGATGTGTTCGATTCGTTCGCACCGTTGCGAGCCATGAACATCCTCGTGGCAGCTCGTCAGACGACCAATCGTCTTGCGAGTGAGCATCGTTGCTCAAACTCTAACTGCACACTCCGTCTCTCTGCTACCTAGACTAACATCAATGCCGGCGAAGTAACGCATTCGTTGACGCGATTGAAACACCTTTAGGAGCTATTGATTGACTCCTGTTACAGAATCAGCATCGCATCGCCAAAACTGAAGAAGCGGTATCGATGTGCAATCGCTTCTCCGTACGCTCGCAAGACTGGTTCCCTCCCCGCCAGCGCACTGACCAGCAACAACAGGGTCGATTTCGGCAGGTGGAAATTGGTGATCAACCCATCCACCAGTTGAAAATCGAACCCCGGCGTTATGTACAGTGCGGTGGCACCGCTGATCGGTCCCGGTTGATCGAGCTGATCGGATATCGCCTCGAGCGTTCGGCAGCTCGTGGTTCCTACAGCAATTATCCGCCGTCCTTCATCCCGGGCACGACGCAGCGACTCCAGCGCCGGTTCCTCAACCACGTATCGCTCGGCGTGCATTGTGTGTTGCCGTGCATCTTCAACCTTTACCGGTTGAAACGTCCCGGGGCCAACATGCAGCGTCACCGAGGCGATCTCCACCCCCATCGAGCGGAGCTGGTCCATCTTGGCGTCGGTGAAATGAAGTCCAGCTGTCGGCGCCGCAACGGAGCCGGTTTCCCGTGCATACACGGTCTGATACCGATCCACCTGTTCGAGCGGGCGGTGAATATACCCGGGCAACGGAACCTGACCGGCGGTGTTCAGGACCTCGAGCGCATCCGGCAACTCGATCCGGATCATCCCGTCGTCCTGCTTGTCGACGACGGTTGCCGAAAATCCGTCCCCTGATTCATCCGATTGAAGTATGCTCAGTTCCTCCCCATGCTTCAATCGCCGCGATGGCCGGGCCATCGCCAGCCATACATCGCCTCCGAGATCCTGCACGAGCAACAGTTCGATTCCTCCACCGGTCTCACGCTGGGCCATAAGGCGTGCAGGAAAAACTCGCGTGTCGTTGACTACCAGCAGATCGCCGCGGCGCAGCCACTGGTCAATGGCCGCGAAATGCGTGTGGACGCAGTCACCGGTTGCACGATCGAGAACCAGCAGGCGCGACGCCGTTCGATCAGCCAGCGGCTCCTGCGCGATCAGCTCTTCCGGCAGTTCATAGTCGAAAAGCGAAATTGGAAGCTCGGTCGATTGATTTTGATCAGCAGGGTTCACCGAGAGGAGTCCTCTTCCTGGAAGAGCGATTGCTGCTGCTGGTTTATTGGCGCAGTGGCCGATGGGGTAATACCAACATGCTCATAGCCCCGTCGTGTCGCAATTCGGCCACGTGGCGTTCGCTGAAGAAATCCGAGTTGAATGAGATATGGCTCGTAGACGTCCATGATCGTGTCTTTCTCTTCACTGGTTGCTGCCGCCAGTGTGTCGACGCCCACCGGTCCACCATCGAACATTTCGATGATCGCTTTGAGAATCCGCCGGTCGATGTCGTCCAGACCCAGTGAGTCGACTTCCAGTTGATCCAGTGCCTGTTTCGCTACATCCTGAGTGATCTGACCGTCAGCACGGACCTCCGCATAGTCCCGCACTCGTTTGAACACACGATTGGCAACTCGCGGTGTGCCACGGGATCGCGAACTGATCTCCCGAACACCCTCCGGATCGATCGGGATCTCGAAAATCTGAGCGGACCGTGTGACGATCTTCTCCATGGAGGCCTGATCGTAGAAATCGAGCCGATGAATCGAGCCGAATCGATCGCGCAATGGTGAGGTAAGCAGAGCCAGTCTAGTCGTCGCTCCGACAAGCGTGAATCGCGGCAGGTTCAATCGCATCGATCGAGCAGACGGCCCCTTACCGAGCACGATATCGACCGCAAAATCCTCCATCGCTGGATACAGGACCTCTTCTACTGTCCGATTGAGTCGATGAATCTCGTCAATGAACAGAACGTCGCCGGCCTTCAGATTAGTCAGAATCGACACCAGATCGCCCTGTCGCTCGATAGCAGGCCCTGAGGTAATCCGAAGACTGACGCCCATTTCGACCGCTATGATCGATGCCAGCGTCGTCTTGCCGAGCCCTGGAGGACCGTACAGCAGAACGTGATCGAGCGGTTCCTGACGGGCTTGCGCCGCCTGGATACCAATCGATAAGCCTTCTTTTACCTTGGACTGGCCGATGTACTCGGAAAGACGTCGAGGTCGAAGATTCAACTCGACCGACGAGTCCTCATCCTGACGTTTGCCAGAGACCATTCGGCCAGACTGTTCGTCCTCACTCATCAGTGATTGCTCCAGAGGAAATGCCTAGCTATCGGACGGAACAGATCCGGGTTGTTCTGCCTCATCGATCAACATGATCGGTATCCCGTTCTCGATACGGTACCGTCGCCCACAGCTGTCACAGACCAGTCGGTCTCCGTCCAGCTTCACCGACGTCTTGCAGGCCGGGCAAGCCAGAATCTCCAGTAACTCACTGCTGATCGGTGGATTGGCTCCAGACATCGTCACCTCCTGCTCAGTGCGAACGCGTTTCGTGATCGACAAATATCTTACCAGTCGTCAGCCCCAATTCGACGTTCGCCCTCGCGATCTCGCCAAGCAGAATCTCGTCACCGCCGAGTCCGAGCTCGGCGACATCACGAGCGATCGAACTGGTCAGTGGATCCGGGTCCCTTCGGGCAACCCGATGTGCGATATCGATAGGCTCAGCGGACTCACCTACTTGAACATGAGGAATGTGCTGGCAGGTGAACTCAGCTATCGCATCGAGGTAGCCATTGGCCCAGCGGGAGAGTGAGTGCCCAGTAGCCACGAAGGCTCGAGCATTGTCACCGATTTCTCGGCGCAGATGCTGGTCACCAGCCAATCGAGTGAGCACCCGAACCAGCATCGACTCTTCCAGCGCGTCGACCGGTATTTCGATCGCCGCGTCCGCCGGGATCTCGGTGAACGAGCCGGTTCGACTCACTAGCACGGGACGTCCGGCTGCCATCGCATGTAGCAGGCTCCCTGAAGTTTCACCGGCTGTCGGATAGCGAAGATTGACGATGACATCGCTGGCAGCGGTGATCAGACGGGCTTCTTCGTCGGAAACATAGCCCGGAACATCGACCACCTGATCCAGCCCGAGATGACTGATCATCCGGAGCAGCGGAAACCCCGGAGAGATGCTCCCCGCCAGGAGTAACCGCGCCGGGACTGTGCGACGCAGCTGCTTGAATGCCCGGAGAATGACATCGATCCGTTTGTGCGGATTGATGTGGGAAACCGATCCGATCAGAAATTGATCTTCGGGCAACCCGAGCGCTCGTCTGGCGTCCGCTGGATTCAACGCCTCCGGAAGCCTCAATCCGTGCGGAACCTGGAACACTGACGCATAAGGGACACGTTTCAGAACTTCCGATCTGGCGAAGGCACTATGAACGATCGTCCCCTTGCTGAGTTCGATCAGATGCTCACTCATCGGAAAGCGGAACAGCTCATCTGGTGCCTGCCCACGCAGCACTCGATCTGCCGCTGCTCGCCCGTCAAGCCCGTAGCGACGCTCCATCTCATCCCGATACTCGAGCAACGTCCCACTGGCAACCGCCGCCTGTATCTGCAGATGATTCAGCATCGTATCGTGGAGCACCATAAGGCCCGGAGCCCGATCCATCCAGGGCAACATGTAGACGTGCGACGGGTTGTTGCCAACCTGGTAGATGATCAGGTCATAGGTTTCAGGGTTGAAACTCGACTGGTCGATGACTCGCATGTTCGCCGTGGGCCACAATTCGGTCGGGGTGTAGCCATCGACCACGACATCGATGTCGAGCCGATCCCCGAGCAACGGAATCAGCTCCTCGTTGTAGAGAGAGATTCCGGACTCAACCGGCTGAAGTGGGGTAAACCAGGCAACGCGAGCTCTAGCCATGGAGCGATCCGAGCAACTTGTCCACCACTCCGCTCCAGGTGATCTGATCCGCTCGCGCCTTGCCGGACAGTCCCATCGCTTCGGCCCGATCAGCGTTCGTCATCAATTCCTCGATCAGCGGGGCGATGGCGTCCGGGCATGGTCGATCAGCAATCAGTCCGGTTTCGCCGTGGCTCACCAGCTCCAGCACTCCTCCGGAGTCGGCCACCGTCACCACCGCCTTACCCGCGGTGAATGCTTCAACGGTCACCAGACCGAAATCCTCATCGATCGGGCCGTAATAGACTGCCTGGCAGCGATTGTAGTAATCGACTACCTCTTCATCGGATATTCGCCCAGTGAACGTGACCTGGTCAGATAGGCCGAGCTCCGTGGCGAGCGCATGAAGGTCATCTCGCTGCGGACCATCGCCGGCGATCACGGTCCGGATCGGAGTGTGAAGCCGTGCCAGAGAGCGCAGCAACAGGTCGATCCGCTTTGTCGCATCCAGCCTGGAAACGGTGAACAGGAACGGCTCACGGGCCACTGGCGAGAGACCAGCCAGCTGAATCGGCACATGTAGCGGTTCGGCGACGAGACCGTTGAAGTGTTCGAGTCGTCGAGCGGTGTTGGCGGAGTTGGCAAACAGGGCCCGGCACTCCCCAAGCCCACGGGCATCGATCTGCTGGATTCGGCGCCTCAGCGCGAGATCATCTGGTGTGTTGGTCAGATCGCTCCACGGGGTACCGAACCAGTCATAAGCTTGCCGGTATTGATGGATGATCCATGCGATCTTGTTCGGGTGACGAACCGCCCACGTCGGAAATTTCGTACAGATCGCGAGGTCGATCGATTTTCCATCAACCTCGGATATGTCGACCATGCGCCACGCCAGTGCGCTTTTGAGCAAACTCTCCGCCGGATACCATTTGAACGGCAAAGCGACGATTTCGACATCATGACCTGCGTCTTCGAGAGCCTGTCGGAGACCTTCAACGTGCGCCTCTGCACCACCACGGGCAAATGGGACCTGTGCCGCACAGATCGCTATTCTCATTTCGATTCCTCATCGGTTTCCGCCGACAGCTTGTCCAGTCGACGGCTGATCTCCGACTGCTTCAGCTCGAGCTCACCGAGTGCCCGAACGACTGAATCATTGAACGCGTTCTGCTGCTCGACAATCGGGTTGATGTACCAGCGAAGACCGAGGCGCATCACCCGCTGAGCCAGCACGATCACCGGTCCCACATATGGCAGTGCGGATTGAAGGGGCAGGTGGGCAGATACCGATGCGAGATCGGCGGCATCCCGAACCGACGTCAGCTGCGGACCGGTCGGAATCTCGTTCTCGGTCAGATACCCGGCCTCTTGCCGAACAGCGGCCCGCAACTCACTGAGCACCTGCTCGATCTCTCCGGATGACTCTGAGCCGCTTCCACGATGTTCCATAGGATAGCTTCCTCCTCAGGTCCGCGTGCCCAGCACGTCCAGATAGTTGTCTCGAACCAGCGCGAACCAGTCTTCAGTGTCGACTACTTTGTTTCGCTGACCACTCGTGCCGAGCCTCGTCGCCAGTTCCGGATCGTCGATCAGTCTTGCGATCGCGTCACCAAGGCGGGCAACATCTCCGAACGGCACCAGCAGCCCATCTTCGCCGTCGTCGACAACGGCGGGAATTCCGCCGGCGTTCGCGCCAATTACCGGTTTGCCGTTTGCCCAGGCTTCCAGAAAGACATAGCCGAACGCCTCAGTACGTGATGCTAGCGTGAGGAGGTCGCAGGCGGCCAGCAAGTCGGTCCGGGTCTCGTCGTCAACGTATCCCAGAACGTGGACGTGTTCGAGATCTTCAGGGTTACAATCATCGATGAACGACTGGAAATTGCTCATGATCGGCCCGGCAACAACCAGGGATATCGGCCCGGACCGGCGCCGATTGAGATCGATGATCGCTTCACAGGCGTGCAGGGTTCCCTTGTCGAACGCAGCGGCCCCAAGCGCCAGGACCATCGGCCCGTCGATTCCAAGTGACGAGCGCACCCGCTGATCGACTCCCCCGGTCACCGCGGCGACATCGATTCCGAGTCCCACGACGCGGAGTTTCGCCTCGTCGACGCCATTCTCGATCAAAAAGTCAGCCTCGATCGATGTCTGCGTCATCACCTGGTCTGCCTGTCGAAGGAGCTCGAGCTGGTGCGGCATCGTGTAGTAGCGTCTGACGGCCGACGTTGAAGACTCCCCGAGATGAAGTTTCGGGGTGATGATCGCGGGAATATCCCGTTTCCGGGCAAACGCCAGTGACTCCCGGATGAGACCTTCCAGGGCGATGTTCGCCGGATGAATAAGATCGGCGCCCTCACCAATCCGCTCCAGAAGCGCCGGAAGTTCCGGAACCCAGGGGCCGAACCGGGAGAGCTCCCGGAGCAATCGCAGCTGCCCGGGGAACGCCACCCGCGACAACTCGCCCATTCCCCGGCGAATAACGCGGTGGCTGAGGTTTGCGGCAGGAAGGTGATGCGCCGGAGTCCGGTAGATGCGAACGCCATTATGGCGCTGGAATGGAACGTCAACCCGGTGACGGCCTGGATCCCAGAGATACTCGAGATCCCATGCGTCAGTGGTCACCACCCGAACGTCGGCACCATCTCGAGCGAAGCGCTCCGAAAGTGCCTGAAAATACTGTTCGGAGCCTCCACGAAACGGGTAGTACCGGTGGATCAGATGAATGAACCGGTAACCGTCCACTGTGTCTACTCTGTGTCGTCAGCGTCGTCGGGCTGATCTTCTTCGGCCAGCCGGTTCTGCGCCATCTCTGCGTAGAAAGAATCTGGATCGAGATCGATTACCCGCTGATAGAGTTCTTCAGCTTCCTCGTTGCTGGCCGATGTGCTGCGATCCTTGATCTCCGCCAGCATGAAGATGGCTTCGACGTTGTCTTCGTCCTTCTCCAGCACTCGCTCGAGCTGAACCTCCGCGTCAAGGTCATACCCGCGTTGCTCGAGCATTCGGGCAAAACTCAGGCGAAGCGCCAGATCATCAGCATCACCCTGCAACGCCTGCTCATAATGCGGGATGGCCTCATCGACCCGGCCGGTGTTGCCCAGCAATACGGCCAGCTGAGAGTGTGCGGAGTAATCCTCGGGATCATCTTCAATGCGATCCCGAAGCTCCTGCTCCTCGCTGTCGGACTCTTCTTCCATCTCTTGACTGAAGTCCTCCTGGACCGCCGTCTCCTGCTGACCGTTGCCGCTACCCCCGACGAACTCGGTGATGCCAACGGCTACGGCACCGATGACCAGGAAGAAGGCCATGGCGATTGCAAAGGCGATCGTCAGGATGGACATCTTGTTCTTTGGAGCCTTGGTCGTATCCTTGTCTTTCCTGGGAATTCGTGCTGACATCTATACTCACGTTCTCCGATTAGCTTGCGTGAAAACGAACAGGGTACCACACGGCCCCTCGCCCATAATCATGCGTGTTTTTTGTTCGATTCGCCAACACCTTCAGACGCACGTAGGAAGTATTGCAGCCCTCACCCGTCAATGGTAGACTCTTTGTCGCGGAGATGTCGAATGAGTGTCCGACAACCGCGAAAACTGGATATTTGCCGGAGTGGCGGAACAGGCAGACGCGCTACGTTCAGGGCGTAGTGGGCTTTACGCCCGTGTGAGTTCGAATCTCACCTTCGGCACCGCCGACCAGGGATCAGCAACGCTGATCCCTGTTTGAGTGATGGCGGGCAGAGCGGTCGCTGGCCGGATCCGGCCAGAGGAAAGTCCGAGCTGCACAGAGCAGGGGTGCCCGGGGAAATCCCGGGGAAACGTCTGTCGGTGGACGTTGACAGTCCAGATTGGCACATCAGA
>SLFF01000475.1 GCA_007124395.1 Thermomicrobiaceae bacterium
AAATCGAACACGACGGCGTCGAACTGAATTCCCTGCACATGACCTCCTGGTTTAGCTGCTGAACTATCGCTGGCGGAGCCGGACATAGAGACCAGCCCGCTGCATGGCGGTTTCGTAGAGACCCGGCCCGGCCACGAGGATGTAGGCCCGTCCAGCCAGACCCTCGACCAGAGCGAGCGGGAACGACGAAGCTCCTGCGTGAGCGCCGATCAGCGCGCCAGCCATCGCCGCAACGGTGTCGGTATCGCCGCCGGCGTTGGTGGCCAGTTCGATTCCCTTGCGAAGGTCCTGTCGGGCGACGATGGCGCAATAGACGGCGGCGGCCACCGATTCAGCAACGTAACCGGATGTTCCGATGCTTGTCAGGTGTTCGAGGTGCGCATCGTTGTCATCGAGCCGAAGTCCCTCTCGTGCAGCCAGATGCGCGGCCTGACGGATCTTGCGCGAGACTATGTCTTCGTCGATGAAGGAGCAGATCTCGTCTCCAAGCACATCCGGTGGAACTTCGCCGGTAACCTGCAATCGGACACCATAGGCGATCGCCACTGCGCCATTGAGCGCCTCCGGATTGGAGTGGGTGATCAGCCCGGCACGCATTACCTCGCGCACGAAGACCTCGTGATTGAAGCGCCCGACACTATGGATCAACCCGATCGGTGCGATGCGCATGGCAACACCGTTGCCTGCCCGGCGTTCTCCACCGAGCCCATCCTGAAACTCACCGGTCTTGTCGGCGAGTTCGAGCGATTCGATCGTGGTGCGGCCCATGAATCTGCGTGATTCGGAATTGAGAAGCCGCAGAAATCGCATACCGGTGTTCTCTGGATCAACCAGCCCACCGGTGGACACGAGACTCTCGACGTGGCAGAGCATCATCTCGGTGTCGTCGGTCATCTCCCCGGCAGCCTCGAGCTCGTTGCCCCGACTATCAGTTCTGGGCAAATACGACTCGATCCAGCCATACCGGTCGTGAATCTGCTCCGCGGACGATCCTTCTACAGGCATACCGAATGCGTCGCCGATTGCCGAACCGAGGAGCGTTCCGAGGAAGCGATCCGAGAGGTCGACTCGCGTGGCCTGGTCGTCGGAAAAGGAGCTCATGCTGATTCTTCCTGCCTGTCGGCGCATGATTGCTGCAATGATCATCGAATGGGATTAAACCAGAGTCACTGGCCTCGAGGTGTTCACAAATTGACCAGACTGTCGATAATCCGGTTGTCAAGCGGTTGGGCATCCGTAATACTGGCAGCAGGACAGGCGTATAGCTGGGCCCGACAGCTGAGAAGGAGCGCGAATTATGAATATCCTCAACGCACTCGAACGGGTTCGTGAGCGACTTCAGGAGAACGGTGCACGCCCGGAGACACTGCAACTCGTTGGCACCATTCAGAAGACGGCGTCGACGCCCGGCGCGGATCGTGCGCAAGTCAAGTCAGTAACCGATCTGGTAAGACGACTCATGCGCACACCGGTTGCGAATCAGAATGTAGGCGTATACGACGATCTGGCCGTTCTCGAGGAACAACTGGAGGCTGCATCCGCCGAATTTGCTGAACGAAGAGCCGAAGAAGAAGCGAAGCCGATGCCGAAGTCTCGAAAATTTTACAAACAACTGAAGGAAAAAGAAGAGCGTGAAAAGGCGGGTGACGAAACCTCCAGCGAGACCTGACTGGCCGGTTCGCAATAGAGAAAGCGCGAATTGTTTTTATGGTAGATGATGTTCAATTGAGACCCGAACAGTTTGATAAAGTCGCTGTTTTTTTTGATATGTCAAATCTCTATTTTGCGGCTCGCGATCTTGGTATCCGTATCGATTACACAAGACTTCTCGATTTTCTGCTGAATGGTCGCCGGCTTCACCGGGCGTATGCTTACATGGCCGTTGCCCCGGAAGATGCCGGAGCAATCCCGTTTCTCACCTGGCTGCGCCGAAACGGGTTCCGGGTTATCACCAAACCTCTCAAACGGTTCAGCGACGGCACCACCAAAGGTGACCTCGATATGGAATTGGCCGTTGATCTGCTGACTCAGGTGCAGTACATCGACGTGGCGGTGGTGGTCAGTGGTGATGGCGATTTCACCTACCTCGTCGACCGGGCACAACGTCTCGGGTTGCGGGTGGAGATCGCGTCGACCCCTCGCTATACAGCGATCGAACTCATGGAGATTGCTGATCGATACATCGATCTGGAGGCGAGTCTGAAGCTCTTCGCGCTAGAGCGAGGCAATGGCGGACCGCCAGATCACGATATTCAGAAGGCCTTTGGAAAATAGATCGAATTCGGTTGCCAGGGAAGGGATCAGAATGATCACGATCGAAGATGTCGCAAAGCGTCAGGACGCACTGCTGGCGTCGCTGGAGACGATTGTCCGGCTGGAATCACCCAGCACCGACAAAGCTGCAATCGACAAACTGGTGCAGCATCTGCGTTCAGAGTGCGAGAAGCTGGGCGCGAGCATCGAGAGTCGTGACCAGTCCGAATGGGGCGACCTGACGATTGCGTCGTGGTCGGGGAATGGCTCGAAATCGGGGCAGATTCTGGTGATGACGCACATCGATACCGTCTGGCCCGTTGGCACGATCGAACGACTCCCATGGTCGATCGATGGTGACATTGCTCGTGGCCCCGGCATTTTCGACATGAAAGCCAGTGTGGCGATGATGCTGGAAGCTATGCGGGCGATTCAGGAACAGAACATGGAACATCGCCCCATCAAGTGGCTGATCAACACGGAAGAAGAGATGGGCAGCCCTGCCTCTCGTCCAGTGATCGAAGAACTGGCAAAGGAAAGCGATCTGGTGCTTTGCCTGGAACCGCCGGTTCCGCCACATGGCGCGCTGAAGACCGCTCGTAAGGGCGTCGGTATGTTCACTGTGAAGGTGACGGGTAAGGCTTCGCACGCTGGTGCGGATCCCAAAGCTGGCGTGAGCGCCATCCAGGAACTCGCCAATCAGATCCAGTATCTGCACTCGCTGACCGATCATGACCTGGGCACCACGGTGAATGTCGGAGTGATCTCCGGCGGGACCCGTCGAAACGTTGTCGCAGCCGAAGCTGACGCTCTGGTCGATCTTCGGGCCGTGACCATGGATGAGGCCGAGCGCACCGTCGAAGCGATCCGCGGATGCCGGGCATCGGTGCCGGGTGCGGCGGTGACGGTAGAAGGTGATCTGAACCGCCCACCAATGGAGCGAACCGAGGCGATTGCCGCCGCATTCCAGCAGGCACATGCGGTTGGCCAGAAGCTGGGACTCGATCTTCAGGAGGCGTCGACTGGTGGGGCCAGTGATGGCAACTTCACGGCCGCCGTCGGGGCGACCACGATCGACGGTCTGGGCTGCACTGGTAATGGCGGACATGCCGATTCCGAGCACATCAAAGTCTCCGGACTGGTAG
>SLFF01000295.1 GCA_007124395.1 Thermomicrobiaceae bacterium
CCGATGTCGATTCTGACCACCGCCACCCGCGGTCTGATGGCCGGGGATGCAAACATGATGGACATCGGGCTGGTGTTCCTGTCCTCGATTGCCATTGTCGCGGTATTCGGTCCGTTGACCATGTACCTCTATAACCGCAAGCAGTAGTCAGCCGCCGCACGTCAGTTTGGAGACAGGCGGGAGATCCACCACGGGTCTCCCGCTTTCCTGTTCCTGAATTCCGGGGGTTAGCCTGACCATCGGTTGGTGGTCAGCGCCACTTCGTCAGAACCGATCGGCTGCGCAGGATTGCGGTGCATTGACGAGCGCCGGAATGGCGGACGCGAGGTGGTTGGAAAGGGAACAGAGATGACGAATCGACGCTGGCGATTGCTCGGGGGAAGCCTGGCCTTTGTGCTGATGATTGCCCACGCCGTCCTGAGCGTCTATTGGGCGCTTGGAGGAACGATGATGCTCGAGCTCATCTCCGAGACGGTTCGAGCTGAGGCGCAAGACGAAGAGTCCCGATTCCACATCGTGCTCTGGACCGTAGCCTTCCTGAAGCTTGCCGTAGCGCTGGTTGCCCTCTGCCTGACGGCTCGATGGTCAATAACGCCCGTCGTTGAACAACTCCAGCGGATCATTGCCTGGATTACCGGAATCCTCTTGACGCTCTATGGAGTGCTCAATCTGCTTGCGGGGATCGCATCGCTGGGAGGGATCATCGATGGGCCGGACCGGCGAGACGCTACCTTCTGGGCCTATCTGCTTCTCTGGGCGCCGTGGTGGACCGCCATAGGGTTCGCCTTTCTCATGCTGTCCGTAGCTGTTTCCCGCGAACCCGATGAGAGTGTTCCCGACCGGATGCGCGGTCAGCGGTGACTGGCAAGTTGGGCCTGCAAAGGCCAATTGTAGGGATTATCCTGCAATCCTTAATCCTCTCTTAAGGCGGGTTTCAGGAAGGTTTCAGGATTGATGCGTGTATGAAGTGGGCCTGAAAATACGCAACGCGTAAAAAAAACTTCTCGTCTGCATCTAATCGGAACAGACTCCGACAGATGATGGTTCTGTAAAATCTGGCGAGGGTGTACGGTCACGCGATTTGCCCCCTTGACAAGCCCTGCGAAAAGACGCATGCTACGCCCGAGTCACGCAGCATCGCCATTGTGATGGGTGGCGACCGCCTGACATCATCATTCCGGCAAGCATTTTCGAGCAAGAAACGTGAGCGACTACCAGATCAGAAACTGGTAGCCCGAGGGAACGAGCCTCACTTTAGTCGTGCGCCCGGCTGGTCCGGTGGCGCCACCAGGCCTGATGGAGGGTAAGGGTGGAACTTCCACTTCCAGAGCAAATGACACCAGAACAATGGAGCCATGTGACCGACACGCTCATTCTTCTGTGGGCATTTGCTGGTCTCATGATTCTCGGCGCCGGGAGTATGCTCGTAGCTCACATCCTGGTTCCGTCGTTGATCGACAAGCGAGACATTCCTGAGAAGTACGGCAAGGGCAGGCCGATCGTCTATGCGATTGCCGCAGTTGCGTTTGTCGGTGCGATTTTTGTCTTTGCCAGTTTCGTTGGCGCACTCGAAGAGTTTCGCGAGATTTATCCGGCGACTTGGGTCTAGCACTTCCCGGGAGGGGTCCGGTTCGCCGACGGGCAAGCCGGTTTGATGGAAACGGAGCGGAGCAGCAAGCATGCGACGATTTATGCGGCCACTGATCGTCGGCCTGGTTCTCTTGATTTTGCTGGCATTGCCAGTGACTGCTGTGCTTGCTCGCAGCTATTTCCTGAGCCCAACCTGGCAGCCGGCGGCAGAGCAGCCAATTGCCTTCCCACATACACGCCACGCGCAAGTAGCGCAACTCGACTGTGAGTACTGTCACCGGGGCGTTGCCGAGGACGGCTACGCAGGTATGCCGGCACTCGAACTCTGCATGGATTGCCACCAGTCGATCCAGACCGGAAGCGCGGAGATCGATACGCTCATTGATTACTTCGAGAATGGCGATCCAGTCAACTGGGAACGAGTACACCAGATGCCTGACCATGTTCACTTCGTGCACTCATCTCACGTCAACTACGGGTTCGACTGTGCCGAGTGCCACGGGGATATGGAGTCGGAGATCGATTACGCCGAACAGGTGCGTGACCTCCGTATGGGTGACTGTATCGACTGTCACAAAGAATACGGGGCACCAACCGATTGTTCTGTGTGTCACTACTAACTTTGAATCCGGGGTGGGCGATCGTGCGACACGCTCACCAGACGACGGCGGGCTACTGGCCCAGAGATGAGCACGTGATGGCGCCTACGGCCTTCATTACCATGGACGGATGCGATGCGACGGCGTGATTTCCTGAAGCTGTTGACCGTTTCGACGACCGGAGCCGTGCTGTTTACCGGGTGTAAGCTCGGCGGCTATCCGGACCGTGAATTTCAGAAGCAGAGCCCGGTCGAGCATCCGGCGGATATCCCGTTCGGTCGCGACAACTGGTACGCCACGGCGATGCCAGCGATTGGTGGTGGCCTTGGTGTGATCGTCCGGGTGTTTGAGGGCCGTGCAAAGAAGATCGAGGGCAACCCCGACTTCCCATTGAACGTCGGCAAGACCGGCCCGCGTGCCCAGGCGATCGTTCAGGAGCTCTACCACCCGGATCGGATCAATGGTCCGTTGCGGCGCAACGGAAACAGCTTCGAGAGCATCTCCTGGAGCGATGCAACGGCCGAGGTCGCCCAGCTGGTCTCCAACGCCAGTTCACCGGTGCTCGTTACCGAGCCGATCAGCGGCGCGATTGCCCGAGTCGCTGGTGAGTTCGCCGAGCAGGCCGGAGCCCGCCACGCGGTCTACGAGCCGGACGAGTACGTTGTCCTGCGAGCCGCAATGCAGCGCGTTTTTGGAACTGACCGATTCCCGGCACTCGATCTCCCGAACTCGGGAGCGATCGTCAGCTTCGGAGCCGATTTCCTGCACAACTGGATTTCTCCAGTCATGTTCTCCGTCGGCTACGGTGAGTTCCGCCAGGGCGGTAACGGCACCCGTGGCAGCTACTACCATGTTGGCCCCCGCCTGTCAGACAGTGCGGCGAGTGCCGACCGATGGTACCCATGCTCACCGGGGTCGGAAGGCCACATTGCGCTGGCCGTGGCGTTCACCCTCGTTGAAGAGGGTATGGCTACGGAAGAGCGAGCCAGTGAGGTCTACGGCGGCCTGTCGCTGGAGGATTACTCTCCAGAAGAGGTCGCGGCAGATACCGGTCTGTCAGCTGAACAGATCCGTGAAATCGCCC
The DNA here is from genome assembly GCA_007124395.1 of Thermomicrobiaceae bacterium. Taxonomy (GTDB): domain Bacteria; phylum Chloroflexota; class Chloroflexia; order Thermomicrobiales; family Thermomicrobiaceae; genus SLMJ01. The sequence continues at coordinate 3,274 of SLFF01000295.1, forward strand.
GTGAGCTGGGTCGCAACGCTCCGAGTGTTGCGATTGCCGGTGGTTCTGCGGCGGCACACACCAACGGACTGTTCAATCTCTGTGCGGTCTTCGCCCTCAATTACCTGACGGA
>SLFF01000119.1 GCA_007124395.1 Thermomicrobiaceae bacterium
GCTTCGTCACGATCGTACGCCACGTGTTCGCCGCGGGTGATCGCTTCGATTCCATCGCACAGGGTGTCCACATCTTCGATCGTGTTGTAGATGCCGAAGCTGGCCCGAACCATGCCGGGCAGTCCGAATTTCTCACCGCCGAACATCCGGGTACGGTAGTCCAGCACCTCGTCTTTGTTCAGGCCGAGCAAACGCTCGAGATATGGCTGGGCACAGAATCGACCGTTGCGGACGCCAACTCCCCACTCATTGGCGAGGATCGAGGCCACCTGCTCGTGCGCGTACCCCTCTACGTTGAAGCAGATCACGCCCATCTTGTCTTCCGCCACCGGGACATCTGCTGGCCCATAGACCGTCACACCCGGGATCCGACGCATTCGATCGAGCGCATGGGTGGTCAGCTCTCGCTCGTGCTCGACAATACTCTCGAACCCGATCTCTCCCAGAATCGACGCCGCGGCCCCGAAGGCCACCGCACCGAGCACGTTCGGGCTGCCGGCTTCGTCCCGACCGGGTGATGGATTCCAGACGACTTCCTCGAGGCCGACCCAGGAGACGGTGCCTCCACCGCGCAGATGAGGCACATCCTGTGTCAGGAGTTCCCGACGGGCAATTAGCGCTCCCGAGCCGAGCGGTGCATACATCTTGTGGCCGGAGAATGTGAGGAAATCGATCGAATCCTCGGCTCCGGTCGGCCCCATCGTAATCTTCCGATGCGGGGCCAGCTGGGCGGCATCGACCGAGATCAGTGCGCCATGCTGATGAGCGATCCGGGCAATATCCTTAACCGGCGGAACGACTCCGGTCACGTTCGATGCGCCAGAGATCGCAATCAGGCGGACGTTCGAACCACACTCGGTCAGCTTCAATTGAAGGTGATCGAGATCGACCCGGCCGTGGTCATCGACATTCACGTGCTCGACACGACAGAACTGACGCCACGGCAGCAGATGCGAATGATGCTCCATCACCGTGGTCAGCACGACATCATCTGGCTGCAGGCCAAGACGGGTCGCCAGCACATTGATCCCCTCGGTAGCATTCCGGACGAAGATCACCACTGCGCCGTCATCGGCACCGGCAAAAGTTGCCACCTTCTTGCGCGCCGTCTCATACAGGTAGGTCGACATCTTCGATTTAAATCCGGCTCCACGGTGGACGCTGGAGTACCATTTGTAGGCTTCATCGACGACATCCCGCACTGGCTCCAGAATCGGGGTCGAAGCGCCATTATCCAGGCTGACATAACGGCGTTCCGTACCATCGACCACGGGAACCATCGTGTCCCAGCCAACGACTTTCCTCGGACATTCTCCGAGCCGAAGCGTTTGTGATTGTCTGGATTGCACCGGGACCACCTCTTTCTGTCTGAGCGCGGATTGCTGGTACAGGCAGCAGACAGACACCCAGGTCGGAATGGTGAGTCTGGCTGTCCTGCGGCTGGCAAATGGTACCAGTTTGGCACAGCCAGTCGAGGAACCGCGGGGATGTCGATGTCTGGCTCTTTCGGGCTACCAGCCGTCCCAGTGCAGCATGTCTTCCAGCGGATTGCGGGGAGCCGGTTTGAAATCGGACCCGATCGTATAGGCAACCGGCACCAGTCCGGCCTGGGTGACCTGCTGGAAGGGGATATCGAGGATCTCGGCCGCTTCTTTCTCGAAGGGAAGATGGAACGTGGTCAATACGGTGCCGAGTCCACGAGAGCGAGCCGCCAGCATGAAGCTCCAGGTTGCGGGCAGAATCGTGCCCCACATTCCGGCCTGAGCTGCGGGCGAGGCATCCTCGGTGCGCCCCTCGATACATGGGATCACATGGACCGGGACTTCCTCTATATGGTCCACCAGATAACGGGCAGATCCGAGCAGGCGCTGGGTGGGGGGATCGGCACTCTGGATGCCGGCAAACTTGTCGGAATAGGCCAATTCAGCACCCCGCCGATAGAGATCTCCCAGCGCGGCTCTTTTTTCCGGATCGGTAACGACCACAAAGTGCCAGTGCTGCCGGTTGGATGCCGCGGGGGCCTGCTGGGCAAGTTTGAGGCATTCGATGAGAACATCTCGCTCCACAGGTCGTTCGAGATCGAGTCGCTTCCGGACTGCTCGTGTCGTGCTCAGCAGTTCGTCCGGTGTCAGGTCGAACTTCAACGGCATTGCAGCTCCTTTGGCCTTCGAACACGTCTGGTTCCTGTGCTCAGAATACACCAGCAGTATAGTGCGTGAATCAATATCCGCGTGCGACAATTCAGGCGAGTTTCTGGCTACACTGAATCAGTTGGCGTCGATCAGCCCCGGGAAAGGACGTTCACGTGACAGCGACGGAGAACAAAGGCTTTCATCCGATTCTTGAAGAGGATCACGGCTATATCTGGATCGATTCCTGCATGCAGGCCTGGCCGGATGCCGACTGGGCCAACGCCCATCGCCACGGCGTCACCGCGTTCTGCAATACCGCCTGGATGCCGCACTCCACCATCGAGCAGGCGCTGGAGCAGGGGATGTTCTGGCATGTGGTAGCTCGCAAGAATCCGAACCTGGTGGTTGCCGAAACTGCCGATGATATCCGGCAGGCCAAGCAGACCGGGAAGTCGGCATTCGTGATAACCGCGCAGGGCGGCGACTGGATCGGCTTCAAGCTCCACCGGATCGAAGCGATGTACCGGCTCGGGCTCCGCATTATGCTGCCTGCCTACAACCGGACCAATCAGATCTGCGACGGTTGCCTGGATCGGACAGATTCCGGCCTGACGCGTTTCGGTGAGCTGGTTGTCGAGGAGGCGAACCGCGTCGGCTTGCTCCTCGATTGCACACACATCGGCAAGCGGGCGAGCATGGACATCATGGAACGCAGCTCGGCCCCGACAGTATTCAGTCATTCCAACCCGAAGGCCGTCGTGGATAACCCCCGCAACATCGATGACGAGCAGATCCGGGCCTGTATTGCAAAAGGTGGCGTGATCGGCGTCGCGCCGTGGGGTCCGATCGTGCTGAACGAGGGGCAGACCACCCAACCAACGCTGGACCAGTTCATCGATCATGTCGATTACATCGCACAGCTGGCGGGATCGAGCGAGAACATCGGGCTCGGAACAGACATGAGCCTGGGAACCTATCCCGATCACGAGCATGACCCCTGGGGAGAGCCAGCCGGCTACAAGGATGTCGCCAGTGCCTACACGAAACACATTACCGGCAATGTGCGATCGCCCCGACGCGCGCTGGACGGCTTCAGCACCTATCCGCAGGTGGTGAGCTTCATTGAAAAGCTGAAGAGCCGGGGATACTCCGAGCAGGACGTCTCCAACATCCTCGGGGAAAACTACCTGCGCGTTTTCGAACAGGTCTGGCGGTAGGGTAACAACGGCCCTCACCCCGGCCCCTCTCCC
>SLFF01000352.1 GCA_007124395.1 Thermomicrobiaceae bacterium
CGAGCTCGAGTTGATCCGGAGAAACCGGGTACAGATGCTCGGATCCGAAGGTGGCGACTATGCTGATTCAGAAAAAATCGCCGAGGAACTGGCATACTGTCGCAAAATAATTCGACGAGGTTATCCTTGGCCAATTGTCGACATTACGGGAAAGTCAATCGAGGAATCGGCAAAAGAGGTGATTTCCTGGATCGAGAGCCAGAGGCTTTCATCCGGCTCACTCCCCAGAAACTCCGACGAGACCTGAGCGAACCAGATTCGAAGGGCAACAATTCATGCAACTCAAATGGGTAGGAGCGATCATCGTCGGGCTCGTATTCGTGACCTCGATGGTGTGTATCGGCGGTGTGATTCTCCTTGGGGTTACGCAGTCAGATGGTCCAAGCGGTGATCACGTCGCCGTTGTGAAGGTTCACGGATCGATCATGACTCGTGACCAGGGTGGCCTGTTTGCTTCCGATGGGGCCAGTGCCGAGCGACTGGTAGCTGAGCTTCGAGACATTCGTGAAGATGGCTCGGCGCAAGCTGTGCTGCTCGATGTTGACTCCCCGGGAGGGACTGCGCTGGCATCCGAGCAGATCCATGCTGAGGTTCTTCGGGTGCAGGATGCCGGTATTCCGGTGGTGGCGTACTTTGGCAGTTCGGCAACATCCGGCGCCTACTATGTTTCCGCGCCGGCTGAAGTGATCGTGGCGAATGCGGCCACTGTCACTGGAAGCATCGGCGTGATTGCGCAGGTACCCAACCTGGAGGAGCTGTACGAGAAGATCGGCATTGAGATGCAGGTCATTGCGGTTGGCGAATTCAAGGATATGATGCAGCCATCCCGCCCATTGACCGAAGAAGAGCGCCAGATCATCGTGGATATCCAGATGGAAACCTACGACGCCTTCGTCGACGTGATCGCCAGCGGACGGGACATGACCGACGACGACGTCCGGGAGCTGGCGGATGGACGGGTCTACTCTGGCCTGCAGGCCCTGGACAATGGACTTGTCGACGAGATTGGCGATTACAACTATGCAGTGAGTGTTGCCGGGGAACTGGCGGGCCTGGGTGATGATCCCCCGCTACGGGACTACTCGCCGAGCGCTCCTGGCTTCTGGGACATCTTCTTTGGTGTTACCGGGCGGGACATTCAGATCAATCTCCCGGGTTCATTCGACCTGCCGATCGATCCTCGTGATGTGCACCTGGAGATTCGAACGGAAGCGCAATGAGCTACGAGAACGACAATTCACGCAGCAACCGGGAGGAACCGCTTGCTGACAGAGATAAGACTCAAGCTGACGATTCGGCGATAGCCCGATTTGCTACAGATCTGGCCGGGGTCTTGATGACTCCGTCTGCGGCATTGCGGGATATCGGGCAGCGGGGTGCGGTTGCTCCGGCGCTGGCGTTAGTCATGCTGGTCGTCTTGTTGAATACGGCCGTTCAAGCAGCGATGCTGGTACTGGAGTTATCGCCGACGACTGCACCTGCGTTGTTCGGGACGGGGGTTGCTCTCAGCCTGCAGTTGATGGGGCTCCTCGTGAATCTGATCCTGGCGCCAGTGCTCTGGGTCGTTAGCGCGGGAATTCTGTGGGGGCTGGCAAAGCTGCTCGGAGGTGAGGGAACGTTCAAATCGGTTCTGGCCCCGATCGGGTTTGCATACCTTCCACAGTTGCTCACCATTCCGGTGCTGGCCGGTTCCGAGTTGGCAGGGGTGGTCGGTGGCGGTCTTCAGTTGCTGACGCTACTGGTTACTATTCCGGTGGTGATCGGAGCCCTGGTCTGGAGTCTGGTCCTGATGGTTATCGCTATTCGAGAAAACATGGCCCTGACCACGGGACGGGCCACAGGAGTCCTGGGCCTGTTCTTCCTGGTGGCCATGCTGATCGGCTTTCTGATCGCGTGCATACTCATTCTCATGTCGCTGCTGATTTTCGGGGCACTGGCCGCCTGAACGCGTCAGACATCGATCACTCGCCATCGTCTCCAGATGGCTCCAATTTTCGCCACCATGCTGGCACGGCGAAATCATCCTTTTCGCCGTGGGCAAACCCTGCCCACTCAACTAATCCCGTTTCTCGCAGCAGGAGCGGGATGACCTGCCCATGTATGACCGCCTTGGCCCGGAATTCCCCCGGCTCGACCCAACGCTCCACCGCGTGATCGTAGGCAGCCTTCGTCTCGGGATCGAGCTGCATCGCTTCGACGAACTCCACAGTCGTGAACTCTTCGACATTGATCCGTTCGACGATCGGTGCGACGTGCGGTTTCAGCATGATCGTGATCTCCTGCATTCTCGCTTCTGTCGGGCTGGTCACAGTTAGCTCCTTTCTGGTCTCCTGACGAATTATACGGGCCGGACCTATGTGACTCGACGTCAATACGATGGTACTGATGGACTGGGACCTGGGCCTCTCAGCCTCCGCGTTAATTGGGATGTTTGGCGCAGTGTAACGGCCACACGATGGGCGTTATAGTAAGAGTGCTGGACGCGATGAGTGAGGGCACACCAGCGTCTCTCGAGCGAACCCCAACTGGAGCGGCAGGTTTATCATGTTTCGCGCATCTACAGGTCCACCTCGCACGATCCTGCGAAGGCTGACGCTTTCTGCGATGGTTCTGGTGCTTCTCGGCACCGTTCTCGTGGCGAGCACTCCGGCAAGTGATATTGGAACCTATGCGTTCGAGCAAGTCTGGTGGCGCACGGACCTTCCTGTTCGCGAAAACCAGGCCGACCGCACCTGGGTGTGGGGACCAGAGCCGATCAGCCCGCTTCTCCTCGAACCGTATGACGAGGGTCATGCGTCAGGGATCGATGGGGCACGCTGGGTGCAGTATTTCGACAAGACGCGGGTTGAGATCACTCGTTCGGACGGCGACCGGGATGATTCATGGTTCGTCACCAACGGATTGCTTGCCCGGGAACTCATCACTGGACGAATGCAGGTCGGTGACGGCCGGGCCATCGAATACGGCCCAGCTGCGATCAATGTCGCTGGCGACCACAATGACTCGACCGGACCGACGTACCAGAGCCTGAATGTCGTTCGCGACTATGAGCCACTGCCGAACGGCACGGTCGTTACTCAGACGATCAACCGGGATGGCTCGATCGGCCACAATGCCGATTTCGGCGATTACAACGTGGACACATCAACCCGAACGGAAGCAACATCCCGGACGATTGCGTCTGTGTTCTGGAACTTTATGAACTCAGAGGGCACGATCTACGACGGGTTCGATTACGTCGAGGGTCGGCTGTTCGAGGATCCATTCTTCGCCACCGGACTGCCAATCACTGAACCTTACTGGACAACGGTGCGCGTTGGTGGAGAGCCGCGTGATGTGCTGATCCAGGCGTTCGAGCGCCGGGTCTTGACCTATACCCC
>SLFF01000180.1 GCA_007124395.1 Thermomicrobiaceae bacterium
TACCGCTGCTTGATCTCGCGTAGCCGTTCGAAGTTGTCGCCATAGGCTACGTTGAACTCGTCGCCGGAATCGCCCTGTAGCGCGTTTACGTATGCCCCGCCGGTTGAGAATGGCTCCATGGCTTTGTGGAGCTGTCTCGCCCAGGCGATGCCCTCACCGTCCCGGATTGGATCCCACCAGGCACCGTAGATCCCGAAACTGAACCTGGCGTTACGATGGGGGAATGCCGTAGCGGATTGATCTACGTCGCGAATCGCTCCGCCCATCGTTTCAAAGTTGAAACTGGTGTGCTCGCCAGGCAGCGTTCCGGTGTTTTCCAGAAGCGTGTCGATGGCCTCGTCAGGCAGGCTCGATAGATAGTGGGCCTTCCAGTAGTTTCGATAACCTTTGGGAAACGCGACGTCAGACTGCGATTGCAAGGCGGTGTATTGCATCGGCGTTACTGTGCTCAGGATCGGATTTCCAAACGATGCCAGTTCCCGGAGTAGTGTGGTCTCCTCGGTTGCTTCTCTCCGCGAGTCGATCGCTGTGAGTGCCACCGCCAGCCTTCCGTGATGTGCTTCGGGAACCTGCGGTCTAGGAGACAACCGCCGGATCCCACACAGGCAACCGAGCTCTTTGGGAGCCCCAGCCATGAAGTCCCGGAGGAACTGGATTACTTCACGTGCATCATCGAACGGATGGAAGACCCTGGCGTTAAGAATCTCAGGACCGACTTGATGCAGATTGAACTCGAACGATGTCACGACGCCGAAGTTTCCACCGCCTCCCCGAAGCGCCCAGAACAAGTCCGGGTTGTCGCTCTCGCTGGCGCGAACGAGAGATCCATCGGCGGTGTCGGTGTTTGCAGCCATGAGATTGTCGACCGTCAGTCCGAAACGCCGTTGCAGGTGACCCACGCCTCCGCCAAGGGTTAGTCCAGCAACGCCCGTCGTGGATACCATGCCTGCGGGCACGGCCAGGCCGAACTTCTGCGTCTCGTGGTCGAGATCTCCCAGCGTGGCTCCGCCCTGGACCTGCGCGGTCCTGCGTTGTGGATCGACGAGGACTCCGTTCATTCGCGAGAGATCAATGACCAGGCCGTCATCACAAAGGGCGTTTCCGGCGACGCCATGCCCGCCACCTTTGACGGAGAGTGACATGCCGTTTTCCCGGGCGAAGTTCACACAGGTAATGACGTCGGCTGTACCCGAGCACTGGGCGATCATCGCTGGTTTGCGGTCGATCATTCCGTTGAAGAGTGCTCGCGCCTCGTCATAGCCCGGGTCTTCCCGGGCTATGAGGTTTCCGCGCAACTGCGCAGCGAGTGCTTCAGCGATGGAAGTTTCGAGCATGGCAACTCCTTCGTCTCGAGCGATTGACCTATTTCGCTACGAGGCGCTGGTGCGCGTCGAACAGGCCTTGCGGGTCATGCCGTTGCTTTATCTCGCGCAGTCGTTCGAAGTTCGCGCCATACGCCTCCCTGAACTTGTCTCCGGCATCAACTGCGAGATAGTTGACATATGATCCGCCGGTAGAGAATGGTTCCAATGCTTCATGAAACCGTCTGGCCCAGGCGATGGCTTCATCGTCCCGGCTCTCATCCGCCCAGTTGGCAAAGATCCCGAGACCGAACCTGGTATTTCGGTGAGGGAATGCTGTAGCCGATGGATCCACTTCGCTGATGGCACCATCCATTGCTTCGAGTCCATACGCGGTGAACTCTCCAGGGAATGGCTCGGTCTGTGCGAGAAGCGTGTCGATCGCCTCGTCCGGCAGATCCGGCAGATAGTGGCCTTTCCAGTAGTAACGGGCGCCTTTCGGGAACCCGGCGTCGAAGTTGGATTGAAGGGCCGTGAATTGCATCGGCATTACGACACTCAGTATCGGCTTCCCGAACGCTGCCAGTTTCCGGAGCGGCGAATTTTCCTCGGTAGCTTCGCTCCGCGAATCATTCGCCACGAGCGCGACCGCAATCTTGCCGTGATGTTCCTCGGGAAACGGTGGCATCGGCGGCACTCGCAGGACCAGGCAAACGCAAAAGATTTCCTTTGGCGTGTCAGCCAGGAAATCACGATAGAACTGCATGACCTCGCGTGCATCATCGAACAGATGGAAGCACTGCGCGGTGAGAATTTCGGGACCGACCTCGTGCAGCCGGAACTCGAACGAGGTCACCACGCCAAAGTTTCCGCCACCCCCGCGGAGTGCCCAGAACAGATCAGCGTTGTCGTTTTCGCTCGCACGTACGAGGGACCCATCGGCGGTGACGACGTCAGCTGCCAGCAGGTTGTCAACGGTTAGCCCGAAGCGTCGCCCCAGGTGACCATAGCCGCCGCCTAGGGTCAGACCAGCGACGCCGGTGCGTGAGTCGGTTCCGGATGGCACGGCAAGGCCGAACTTCTGCGTCTCGTGATCGAGATCCGCCAGAGTTGCTCCGGCTTGCACTTGCGCGGTCTTCAGTTCCGGATCGACAAGGACGCCATTCATCGACGTCAGATCGATCACGAGACCGTCATCGCAAATGGCTTTTCCGGCGACACCGTGACCGCCACCTTTTACAGTGAGCGGGAGGTCGTTTTCACGCGCGAAGTTTACGCAGGTGATGACGTCCGCGGTTCCGGTACACTGGGCGATCATCGACGGTTTGCGGTCAAACATCCCGTTGAACAGCGCTCGAGCTTCGTCGTAGCCCGGAACATCTGGCGTCAGGAGGTTCCCGCGCAGTTGGCCAGCGAGTGCTTCAGTCATGGTTGTATCCAGCATGGTTCTATCCTTTCGTTACATAGTGGATTACGGACAGGGGAGCGCCAAATAGCGCTTCCCTGTCCAGAGGAAGAGGAGCTAGTTATCGATAGTGATTTCGACGACCTGACCCATGCCTGGCGGTGAGCCGATATTGGAGACGTAGAGTTCATCATCCGGCCCGATTTCCAGGCCCGTGGCGAAGACGAGTTCCTCTGCCGGGATCTGAATGCGCGACCCATCTTCTTCGACCCGGTAGAGGTGCGATGCGAGCGTTGCCGGATCGTCCGGGTCGACGTTCAGGAATCCGCCCGAGAGCGTCTCGAGGACGTACATCCGTCCCTCGCTGTCGAAGGCCACGTCGATCACGTGCGTGAAGTCTGCGGCAACGTATTCCACGTCGCCGTCCAGCGTGACACGGACGACGACGGAGCCACCGACAGGGAACGGGAATCCGGTCAGATTGCCCACGTAGTAGGCCCCGTCAGGTCCTTCGGCCATGCCAGTTGGCACGAAGTCCGCAGGCATTTCATCCGGACCACCCGGTTCCTGCATCTCTTCCGGGATTGGAGCGATGATGTCGTCGAATTCGTGAATTGGCGTGATTTCCCCGTCGAGGGTTACGTAGAGAATCGAGTCCATCGCGGAGTCCGA
>SLFF01000254.1 GCA_007124395.1 Thermomicrobiaceae bacterium
ATGATCGTCGTCCCGGCCGATGCCAGAATCGCCGGACTGGCGCGCCTCAGCGCGTTGGCCATTGCCGTATGTTTGTCGAGATGACGACGCAACTCTTCCCGATACCGGGCAATCAGCAGCAGAGCGTAATCCGTCCCGACACCGAACACCAGGATCGGCAGCAGGCCAGTGTTCTGGCTGTTTGCCGTCATGCCGAACTGCTCGACGAAGCCGTAGATCATCGCCGATGACGTCTGATGGGCGAACCCGACCACCAGGAGCGGCACGGCCCAGAGGAACGGGCTGCGGTAAATCACCAGCAACAGCACCGCAACCACGCCAGCACTGACGAGAAGCAGCGTGATCTCGATACCGTCGAACACCTCGACACTATCGACGAACGCTCCCGCCGGGCCGGTTACCTGAACCTGCAGATCGTTGCTGGAGCTGACGATCTCCCGAATCTCGGGGATCTCGTCGAAGAATTCGCTCTCGGCCTCCCGAAGCGGGATCGAATACATCACCGCCGTGCCGTCATCCGAAGGAATCAGCGGGCTGAGCTGGAGATGGGGGTAGCGTTCGATGAACTGCTCGTGATCGGATTCCGCCCGGTTCAGATCACTCTCCGTGAGTCCTTCACCACGTTGATAGATCACCACCGCAGGAATGGCATCGCCATCGTCGAACCGCTGCAGGATCTCGTGAACCTGGAGCGATTCCGCATTCTCCGGCAGCCATTCGGCTGTTTCGTTGTTCTCCACATCCGGGAGCTGGTCGGCAAACGGCGAGGCGATCGCCATGATTGCCAGCCAGATGACCAGGATGATCCATTTTGCGAATCGATGGGTTATCAGATCGGCGAACCGGCCAGAGAGGCCGGATCGGGTTTCGTCGCGCTGCACAGTCTGTCTCTTCCCTCCGCGCACGTCTCCCGCAATGTCCCACGGGTGATCTGGGCGCTGCGTATCGAGATCGGTTGATCGGCCAGCCTGTGGCTGGCGTGCGGAGGTCAACCAGACTATGCTTCAGGTGGGTACTCTGAGCGTCTGGTTTCGCTCCGCGGAATCGGTTCGGTTCAGGCCTTTCGCCGCTGGCGTGTGTTGCCGCACATCGCCAGCGGTTCATGTTTTCTCGTTTCTCGCTTCGATATCACTTCTCCAATCCACTATGCTGATGCGTGTCACTCATCACCGCCGTTGCGTTCCGCATGCATCTGACGCCAGGTCGGGATACCTTCCAGGAGCTCGATGTCGGCCCAGGATTCCTCCACCATCTGCTCGATGAGCTGACGAATCCAGACACGCTCACATTCCAGCATCCGCTTTCGATAGTCAGACTCGATCATGAACAGCGCGGGGATTCCGTAGTTAGCGGCCTGCTCGTGGCGGGCATCGATCTGCTCGATCATGCCGTCCAGCAGTTCGCCCCGGAGCTCCAGCATCTCGATCGCCTCATCCGGCGGTAGTCCGGGCAGGAGCGAGAGCGCCGCCTCGAACTGCGGATATTCCTTGACCGGTGTGCTGACCAGTTCACGGAGCCAGTCGCGCATTTCCACGCTGCCCGCTTCCGTGATGTGATAGACAGTGCGCTCCGGTCGCTTGCCTTCCCGGATGCGCTCTCCGGCACGGATCAACCCCTCCTGTTCCAGACGGTCGATTACGGAGTAGAGCGAGCCGAACCGCAGCTTGATGCTCTCGGCTTTCTCACGCTCACGCAGGGTGGTCGCCATTTCATAGGGGTGCATCGGCCGCTCGTAGAGCAGCGAGAGCACGGCGAGCGCAAGTGGATTGGAAACTGGACGTCTATCCGACATAGCATGAACCCTTCCGTATATTCGCTGACGAGTATACGGGGGCGACTATATTCTGTCAACGGGTCACAGCGGCACATGTTGTGCGGATCACTGAATGGTTCGCTCGACGCCGACCATTTCACGAGAACGTCGTGACAAACCGTCGACGAGACCCGCAACCCCGGTTACAATGAAGCAAAGTATGTGAAAACGGATCAAAGCCAGGTGTGGTGAGCCGCCCGGGCCACCAAATCGGGAAGAAAGGGAGAGTCTATGGTACTCAGTCGTTATGTTGGCGCAACGGTCCGGAGAAAAGAAGACCCTCGTCTGATCACCGGCAAATCAACCTATGTCGCTGATTTGCATCTCGCCGGGACGCTGCATGTGGCATTCGTCCGCAGTCAGTACGCGCATGCGAACATCAAGAACATCGACGTCGGCGCGGCGAAGGACATGCCTGGCATTCGCGAGGTGATCACTGGTGCTGAGGCATCGGCAATCGTCAACCCGGCCAACGCCGATAGCCCGATCCCATCACCTGGAGACACTGCATCAACTGATATCTCCCGATTCCCGCTGGCCGTCGGCCGGGTTCGCTATGTTGGTGAGCCGATTGCCGCCGTCGTTGCCACCAGCGAACAACTGGCGCGAGACGCCGCAGACAGCATCATGGTCGATTACGATCCACTCCCGTCTGTCACCGATATGGAGAAAGCGGTCGAAGACGGAGCACCACAGCTCTATGAGGACAAGCCCGGCAACATCTCCGCTTCGTTCGAGAAGCTTGCCGGTGATATCGACGCAGCCTTCGATGGCGCGCCGGTTACCGTCAAGGCCCGCATTCGCAGCCAGCGACTGGCCGGTGTCTCGCTAGAGACCCGGGGAGTGGTTGCCGCTCCTGATCCGCTGAGTGGTGGACTGCCCGTCTGGCAGTCAACACAGGCTCCGCATTACAACCGGGCCGGCCTGGCCGAAGCCCTCGGCATGTCAACCAGCCAGATCCGAGTCATCGCACCCGAGGTCGGTGGCGGTTTCGGTGTGAAGATCGGCGACTATCCGGAAGACTTCCTGGTAGCCGGCCTGGCTCGACAGCTTGGTCGTCCGGTTCAGTGGACCGAGACCCGCTCCGAGCATATGGCGACCACTCATCATGGACGTGATCAGATCGCCTACATGGAAGCTGCCGCCGATAGCGACGGCACGATTCGCGGCCTGAGAATGCGCGTTCTGCACTGCGCCGGTGGATATGATCGCGGCTCCGGCATCAAGAACTTCACCGTTCTGATGTCCTGCGGCTGCTATGAGATTCCGGCCGTCGATGCCAAGATCGATGCTGTCTTCACCAACCAGATGGCCGTCAGTGCCTATCGGGGCGCTGGCCGTCCGGAAGCTGCCTACTACATCGAACGTGTGATGGATCTCATCGCTGATGAAACGGGTCTCGATCCGGTCGAGGTTCGCCGCAAGAACTTCATTCCGCCGGAGAAATTCCCGTACACCACCACTGCTGGCGAGCGCTACGACACGGGTGAGTACGACAAAGCACTCACCAAGGCGCTGGAGATCTCCAACTACGAGGGACTCCTCAAGGAGAAGGAAGATGCC
>SLFF01000466.1 GCA_007124395.1 Thermomicrobiaceae bacterium
TCGGCGGCAATCGAGGAGACGGTGATGATCTTGCCGCGGGTCTCGTTTGCCAGCATGCTCCGGGCGCCAGCCCGGCAGGTGAGGAAACAGCCCCGGGCGTTGGTGTTCATCACCCGATCCCAGTCTTCAACTGTCATGTTGACGACCGCGACGCTCGGGATCACTCCGGCATTGGCGATGACGATATCGACCGGGCCGAACTCCTGCTCGGCGGCGTGGACAAAGTTGTCCACCAGCTCTTCGTCCCGCACATCCACCGTGTAGCCGTAGCTGCGTCCCGACTCCAGTTGCGACAGTGCGCTATCCAGCGCTTCGGGGCGGAAATCGCCGAGGCTGACGTTTGCTCCGGCATCGTGGAAGCACTTGGTAATCCCGAATCCGATACCGGCTGCGGCGCCGGTAATCAGCACATGCTTGCCTGTGAAATCAAACATCGCTGTGGACCTCCCTGTCCGTTGATCTGCGTTGTCAGTGTGTCCGGGCATCCATTCTGTCCGACCGGGTTATTGCGTGCAAGTGGTGTGCTCGTTTACTGCGTCCGTGACACGCTGATGTGACTACGGCTGAGCGGGTGGCAGGCTGGCTCGTCCGGCTGATGCGCCACCAGCCACCACGAACGACTCCCCGGTAATGTGCTCGGCATACTCCGACGCCAGAAACAGCGCCACGTTGCCGATATCGTCCGGTGTTCCGGCCCGACCGAGCGGGATGCCCTGAACGGTAGCCCTTGTGTAGGCTTCCGACTCCGGTGAGGTGTATCTGCCGACTTCCACATAGCCCGGCTTGATGGTGTTGACGTTGATCTGATGCTTTGCCATCTCCAGGGCCAGTGACTTCGTGAACTGGGCGACGGCAGCCTTCGAGGCGCAGTAGTGCGAGGCACCCATCCGGGCGGAGTCGGCAGAGATCGAGGAAACGGTGATGATCTTGCCGCGGGTCTGGTTCGCCAGCATGCTGCGGGCGCCAGATCGACAGGTGAGGAAACATCCTCGTGCGTTGGTGTCCATCACCTGATCCCAGTCTTCAACGGTCATGTCGACAACTGATGCCGTCGGGACGACGCCAGCATTGGCGACAACGATGTCGACTGGTCCGAACTCCTGCTCTGCGGCGTGGACGAAGTTGTCGACCTGCTCTTCCTGCCGAACATCGACGGTATAGCCGTAACTTCGCTCCGGTTGAAGTTGCGCCAGGGCACTGTCGAGCGCGTCGGGCCGGAGATCCCCGAGGCTGACCTTTGCTCCGGCATCGTGGAAGCACTTGGTAATCCCGAAGCCGATTCCCGCTGCAGCGCCGGTAATCAGTACGTGTTTATCGGTGAAATCGAACATCCCCGTCGGCCTCTCTGTTCGTTGATTGCGGTCGTGCGTGTGCTCAGGTTCGGACATTGCGGATCGTGTGAAGGGCACTGGCGATGCTGCCGGCGATCGCAGCATTGTGTTTCAGAAGCGCCGTATTGATCCTCAGGCTCTCACCGTCGGTGAGTTCGGCAATTCTCCCGAGCACGAATGGCGTGACCGCACCGCTGGAGATGCCGGCTTTCCGAGCTTCCCGGTTGGCCTGATCCACCGCCTGCTGGAGCATTCCGGCGTCGTCCAGGGTGATCGGCGGGGGACAGGCGATGAGCATGCCGGTTTCGATGCCGAGGTCACGGTGAACCTGCCAGGTCCGGGCTGCCTCGACCGCGTTTTCGAGTCGCATCGGCGCACTGTGGCCGCTGGATCCGGAGAAGAAGGCAGGGAACTGATCGGTCTGGAACCCGAAGACCGGCACGCCCACCGATTCCAGATACTCCAGGGTTCGACCGATATCGAGGATGCTCTTCACCCCGGAACTAACCACCGCAACTGGCGTTCGGGCCAGTTCGAACAGATCGGTGGAGATATCGCCAGTCTCGGATGCTCCGACGTGAACCCCACCGGTGCCGCCGGTTCCGAAGAGTTCGATCCCGACCTTCGCGGCGACCCACATCGTCCCGCTGACGGTTGTGCCGGCGGTCTGCTTCGTGGCGATCGCCCAGCCGATCCCGCGGCTGGAGATCTTGACGGTATCGCCGGGTTCCGCCAGCCGGGAGAGTTCATCATCATTCAGGCCGACCCGGATTTCGCCATCGAGCAGGCAGATCGTAGCCGGGGTGGCTCCCGCGTTGCGCACCTCCTGCTCCATCTGCTGTGCGGTCTGGAGATTCAGTGGATATGGGAGGCCGTGAGTGATCAGTGTGCTCTCCAGCGCTACCACTGGCTGATTGGCGAGCAGTGCCTGTTCGACCTCGGGTCCGGGATGTATGTATCGGCGGTCGATTTTCATCGGTCTAACTCAGATCCCGGAGCGCATCTTCGATGGCTCTCCGGGCCGAGCGTATGCCATGAATCGCCCGGTTTCGTTCTCGACGAAGCCGCGTGAGCAGGAGCTGGTAGTCACTGCCGCTGGTGTCCAGTCCGGACAGCTCCGGAATTCGGGAGAGGCCGGGCAGCGGAGATGTCGGGACTGCGAGATCGTGGTCGAACTGACCGAGCGCGGTGTAATCGACTGGAATCAAGGCGTGGCCGATTTTCATCAGACACTGGTTGATCCGGCGAGCGCGCTCGTCGTCTGACTCACCATCGGCAACCGTTTGCAGCCGCTGGAGACGATCAGCCAGCGAGTCGACCTCTGTGATAAGTCGACCAAGGCTGATTCGGTCTCCGCCGGCTGCCTCAAGCTCTTTGATGCGCTCACGGAGTTCGGCGACGGTCAATCGGAAATCGAGGGGCAGCACCGGAGTGGTTGTCAGGCGATAGAGCAGGAGCGTGTAGATCGAGGCATCACGGTGCAGGTTGTCCGGATCGATCTTGTCGATCGTGTCCTCCGGGGTATGCCACCATGAGCCGAGACCCCCACTGGCGCTCTTGCCACCCGAAATCTGATGGTGCAATGCGAGCAGAACCGGATCAGCGTTCTCGGGAGGCTGGGCGGAAAGCGACATCAACGCGGCTGGAATTCCAACTCCCCAGAAGGATTGATCACCGGCCCGACCGAATCGCCGCCGGTTCAGGCGTTGTCCGGCGATCGGCTCGATCGCATCGCTGACGAAGTCACGCAGCTCGGCCATATTGTTGCCTTCAGAGAGCACGGTGGCGTCTTTCGCACCGACAGAATCGACGTTGATGTGGGCCACGCAGCGGTCGTGGAGCTCCAGCCAGAATTCGTCGGCATACCAGGCAGAGCCGGCGTAGCGGGCGTGGGAGTGACCTGACCAGAAAGCGAATCGAATGCCCCGGCGGAGATCATCGATCCGGTTGGCGAGGATGGCGGCAACTTCGAGCATGGTGGCATTGGCGGTGCCGTTGTCCATCGCGCCGTAGTACCAGGAATCGACGTGTCCGCTGAAGAGAA